>CAZNBG010000050.1:0-11791 GCA_964570915.1 uncultured Nitrospira sp.
CCAACTCGTCGATGTCGAGCCCCATCGCCTGGACGATAACCTGGTTGTTGCCGGCTGCGGCCGCCGCGGGGGCGCTGGTCGGCTGGGCGGCTGGGGCGCTGGTTGGGGCGACCGGCGCAACGGTAGGCGCAGGCGCAGACGTCGGCTTGGCTGCCGGGGGTGTGGTAGGCGCGGCTGCTGGTGCCGCGGTCGGGGCAGCGGTATTGGCGGGCGCAGCCTGGCTGCAGGCCGCGAGGACGCCTACGGCGCTTGTGCAGAGCAGGGCCATGAGGATGCGATGCTGACGATCCGAGATTCGGATACACTGAAGATCAAGCGCGTGGCTCAAATTTTCAAGCGCGTGCGTGAGGAAATGGGGATCAAATTGCCGGAAAGCGGTGAAAACGTCCGCTTTACCGGTACGCAGTCCAAAGTGCATGGTGGGAAGACCCACACCAATCCGATAGCATTTGCTCCGACTCCAGGTGGCGCAGGCAGCGCAGCGATGTTCGGTCATTCTGCCGAGCACATGAAACGAGAAGGATAAGGCTGAGCGATAGAGCTCGCCCATACTTAAGAGGTGATTCCATGAGTGAAGCCCTGGAAACCCAGCAAAAGACCAATCCTCAAGGCGATCCGATCACCAGCGTGGCTGCGCCTAAGGTGGACGGGAAGAAGGATCCCCATGGCGAAGCGAAAAGACAACGAGTCGTGACGCCGGAATATATGTTTCATGAGGCGCCTCGGACAAAAGAGTTCATTACCGGCAGCGAAGCAGCGAAGGAGGCGATCCGACGCTCGAACGTGGATTTGGCCATTGCCTATCCCATCACGCCGCAGAGCGAAACGATGCAGCTCGTCGGTGTCCTCTACGGTGAAGGCTATGTGAAAGAGTATTATCGAGGCGAGGAAGAAGTTGGCGTCATGGCCGCTATCGCCGGTGGGTCTCGTGCGGGGGTCCGTTGCTACACGGCCACAGCCGGTCCCGGTACGTTGCGCGGCCTCGAAGGGATCGCCTCCTGGCCAGGTCACCGTCTTCCGGTCGTCGCCATGTTTACCTGCCGGGTTGTCAACGCTCCACTCGCTATTCAACCGGACAACATCGAAGTGTCCTATCTGCTCAACTGCGGAATGATTGTGTTTCACGCTGAGAATCAGCAGGACATGTTCGATTTTACGATGGCGGGCTTCACGATTAGCGAAAAGAATGACGTGACATTGCCCGTCGGTGTCTGCTGCGACGGTTTCTTCGTCACCCATGCGCGTGGCTACGTTCGTATGCAGGATCGAGGAATCAAACTTCCTGGGAGAGAACCATGGCGCGGGGCGGTTCCCGTCCTCGATGCAGAAAATCCTCCGGCCCGGTTATCGCGCGATGCCCCGGTTCAGAAGTCCAATTTCATGGCCTATAATATCCATGCGGTCTGGCAGAAGGAAGTCGTGGCTGTTGTCGAACGGTCGAGAAAATATATCGATCGGTATATGGGTGGATTGCTGACGGCAGAAAACGTTGATGATGCCGAAGTGATCATCATTGCGTCAGGCAGCGCGGCTGCGCAATCGCGCGAAGCGGTTCGTCTCTGCAAGGAAAAGGGTATGAAGGTCGGACTGATCAAGGTCCGTTCCCTCCGTCCGTTTCCGACGAAAGAACTCCGCCAATTGTGCGCGAAGGCTAAGCTCATCGTGGTCCCAGAATTCAACTACGTGGGTTGGCTGGCGAAAGAAGTGGCAACCGCCATCTACGGCTTCTCCAACGCGAAAATCATCGGCGGGCCGCGCGTGTATGGCGGTCAGTCCATGCCGGTGGAGTTGATCGTGGACGAAGTCGAATCTGGGGTGAGCGGTAAGAAATCCACCAATGTCGCGATGTCCCAGATAATGGGCGGGGTTGTCAATTCTGACGAAGTTGCTCACTTCATGCGCAGCATCTGAGTCGGCGCTGTTTAGTAATGAAAAGGGCCTGTCCGGTTTACCGGACAGGCCCTTTTGCTTGAGGCGCGCCCCGTAACTCGTGATTCGTGAAGCGGATCGCAAGCATCCAATGAACGACACCTCACGGCTACAAGCAACGTCGTTATCCTTGGATCTCGTCTTCAACCATTTCTTCACTGGCCGGCATGCCGTAGGCCACATACTTTGCATAGGACAGATAGATCCCTGCACTATCCGTCATGGCCTTCGAGCCTGCGGTCATTCGTACGACCTTGTCCGAACCTGGTGGCTCCACGTTCTGCAACATCGCGACGTGGTCATGCAGCAATCTGATATAGCGTTCCACGGCCGCTTCGACCTCTTTATAGGCTTTGAGAATTTCGTCCGTCATAGTTGTCCTCCGTAATACGCTGAGCATACACTAGCTTCATGCGAGGCCTCAACGCCACCGTCTCTTCGATTTTGCTTCAGGTCATTGAAGAAGTAGCGGCACAGAGCGGTCCCGCACGTAAGGGGCTTGGGCATGAAGTCGCTCAACTCTCAAGCCTCTTCACGAAGGAGCGAGCCGCGTTAGGTTATTCATATCTTGAAGTTCCCGCCTTTGCCGCTGCATATCTCAATTATTTTCTTCCCGTGAACCTTGCCAAAGTTCAAGCGCTTCTCGAGGAAATGCCGGTTGAAGAAGGGGATGAACTATTCTCAGTGCTCGATCTTGGATCAGGGCCGGGAACGGGGGCCCTCGCAGTCCTTGACTGGTGGCTGAGGCGCAGGGAGGCTTCGGCACTGTCCGTCGTGACCGTGGACCGTTCCTCGTCCGCACTGCATGACGCGACGCGGTTGTGGGATCGATATCGTCAAGCAGCAGGGGTGAAGGCAGCGAATCTTCAAACCTGCGGAGGAGATCTGGAACGGAGTGTATGGTTGAAAGCCGTAGCATCAAGCGGGCCATTCGATCTCATTATTCTAGCCAACTGTTTAAATGAGATTCATGTCGGTGCTGAAGATTGCATTGAGAGGCGAACGAGCTTTGTGACGGAGACCTTGTCGCTCCTCAAACCGTCTGGCACCATGATGATTGTGGAGCCGGCATTACGCGAAACCTCTCGATCGCTGCATCAGGTACGCGACCGATTACTCCATGAACAGCGGTGCACCATCTATAGCCCCTGTCTCCATGAGCGGAATTGTCCAGCCTTAGTCAAGCCTGACGATTGGTGTCATGAAGAGCGGGCATGGGAGCCGCCTGGCCTGATTCGAGAAATTGATGAGCAAGTGGGTTTCATCAAAGATGCCCTGAAGTTTTCGTATGTGCTGCTGCGCAAGGACGGCAAGACCATTGTTGATCGGCGGCATGATGTTTACCGAGTCGTGAGTGAGCTCCGGCAACTCAAGGGTGAAAAGCGGGCGTGGCTGTGCAATGAACACGGTCGACAGGAAGTTGGTCGCCAAGATCGTCTCGCCTCACCTCAAAACCAAGCACTCGATCATTGGCATCGAGGCGCGATCGTGCAGATCGAAAAGATTGTTCACAAAGAACGGAGGGGAAAAGTGTCGTCGCTTGGTCGGATTGACCAAGATGCCGTTGTGCATATCGTTCATTCGGCGCGGGGAGATGCCGTAAGATAGGCTACAAATAGTGTGCGCTTTCGTCTGCGGCATCATGACGTGTTCAGAGAAGAAGATTGAATGATACCCACGGGGGGATGGGCGAAGTGAGGACAGACAGAGGTCGGGGACAGGCCCAGCGCGCTTTGGATGGCTAATCCGCTTCCGGTTCCGAGCTCCCGTGTTGGTGGGAGACCTTGTCCTCTTCGAACAATTCCGCCATTTCCTCGGCAATCATGTCGCGATCATCCGGGACGGAGATAAGTGGAATCTCCTTCCTCGTCTTGGGTTTTTCTTCCGGCAACGGCAGGTCAGGTTGTTTGGGATGTTCAGTCATAGCTGGACGTAGTATACACCGGTAATAGGCCTAACCTGTACTATACTATTCATACGCTTCCAGAGATGATTTTTCCGGGAATTGCTGCTTGCAGCTCTGACACGTCACGAAATAATAGGCATCTCGGACAGACACCGTGGCTCGAAAATCGAGGCTGACCCCCTGTTGGCTACACGCTGTGCAGGAAATCTCTTTTAGCCGGAGGGGCACATCCGGTTGCGTTCGCAGGTAAAACTCCATGTCCGTATAGACCGGAAACGTATAGAAGCACTTCCTGCAGATGGCGCGCCAATCGCCATCCGGCCCCATGAATCGTTCATCAATGGCGAAACTGGACTGTTTGCAGATGGCGCATTGGACCGTGTTCAGGCGCCGTTCCACTTCCTGTTGAGTTAGGGTCACCATGCCGCGAGTATACCGGGTGAAGAAATGAAATCGCAACCGCTACGCCGCGTCGGTGAGAATACTTGACGCGCACCAGAGGCGAGCTATACTGACATCGCGATGCATGTGATTACTGAAAATCTGTTGGTGGGAAGCATCGATGATGCGCAGAAGCCTCCCGCCGTGGTCAGCACACTCCTGCTCGTGGCCGAAGAGTTTTCGATCACGCCGGCTCCTTGGGTGGACTATCGACGGATTCCCCTTCGAGAGTTTGCCAAAGCCGATCCCGCCAAGCTGATGGAAGCCGTACAATGGCTTGAATTGCGCGCACCTACGAGCCGAACGCTGGTCTGCTGTCGGGCCGGAATGGGGCGCTCGGTTTCAGTCGTCATGGCCTACTTGTGCTGCGTGGAAGGCCGGACCTATGATGAGATGTTGAAGTTGGTTATGGCTCGGCGACCAGGCGCCATGCCGTTGCCGAATCTTCAAGTTGCCATCGAACAGGTTCGCCAGCTCCGACGGGCCACTCATCCTGTCGTCCCTCAGTAGGGGTCCTTTTCCCCATCTCCCAATATCGTCTTGCCTTTCCGTAATCCGCGTGGCGTAATGGGTTCCTCTCCACACTTTCGCCTGGTTGAGGTATGCCGGAGCTTCCAGAAGCAGAAGTCGTTGCTCGACAGATTCGTTCTCGCCTTCTTGGTGGACAACTGCGTGATGTGTGGGTCGGACGGGCCGATATTGTACGGGAAGGATTCACGACCTTGTCTTCGTATCGTGGCGCCATCTTGCGCTCTGTCGATCGATACGGGAAGAGCGTGGTCTTGAGTTTTGTGAATGAACGAGTCTGCCGTTATGTGGTGGCCGAGCTTGGCATGACCGGGCTGCTCCTATTCCGGTCCGTGCCGACCAAATACCCGCAGCATGTGCATGTCAGGCTATTGTTCGAGGGCACTGGTGAACCGGAACTGCGATACTGGAACCCTCGTCGATTCGGCCGGATCTCACTCCTGGACAAGACAGGGCTTGAGCACTATCTCGCTCGACGATTTGGCGTGGATCCGCTCTCCGTGTCGCAACAGGATTTCGTGAGGGTTTCCCGAGAACGTCGTGGCCGGCTGAAGCCGCTCTTGATGCACCAACAAGTCATCGCAGGCATCGGGAACATCTACGCGAATGAGATTCTCTTTAGAGCCGGCTTGCACCCGAATATGCAGGTCAACCGGCTTTCCGTGGATAAAGTTGAACGGCTCTACAAGATTATGCGCGAGGTCCTTGAGGAGGCGATTGCCTGTGGAGGGTCGAGCGTCCGAGATTTTTTTGCTCCTGATGGAACTGAGGGGCAATATAAACGCCGGCATCTGGTTTATGGAAAGGCAGGGCAGCCCTGTCCAAATCAATGTGGAAGAGTCATTCGGCGCCTCCAAAGCGAACGTACTTCATTTTTCTGTCAAAAGTGCCAACGAAACCGTTAATAGAAACCATTTGTATTTTAATGGTGCCTTCCAAACCTGGTCTGTACGACGACTACCGTATGTTGTAGTGTCCGATGAATTCAGAAATAGATATTGTGCCGTGGAAGTCCCTTTCAAAGTAATATTTCCAATTTCATCACGTGTAGCCAGCTGCCGACATGTCCATATGCCTCTATTCAGTTTTTTTCTGGACGGATACACTTCACCCTAGGCAGTGTTGGAAGAGCGTATGAGCTATACGCCGTCAGTTTTGTTTATCTCTCGAAACGAGTGCGGTCATGCTCGACAGAGCCTACAAAAGATTGTTGACGAGCGAGGCTGGAAGACATTTGCCTTAACTTACGAAACAAAGAACGACCTAGACGTTATAGTAAGAAAAGCGGGATATCCGGATCTGATTCTGGTTCATGCCACGTCAGCCTTCGAAGTCCATTCATTCCTGAAATCTTATCGTGGGAAAGAACGATTTTCTCCCCTCCTTGGGGTGTTCTGCTCGGATCGGATCTGCCATGACGATATTGCTAGACTCTTTGATGAAGGAATGAACGACTATGTAACGTGTCCCTTTAGCTTGGTCGACATGGTTCCCCGTGTCTCCAAGCTGCTTCTGGATAAGCAGTCAACAGAAGAGGTCGTATCTTCAGTCCCCGTCCGACAGTGCGGACAACGGTCTGCTCATTTGCACGAGCGACGTGCTCATCAAGCAGCTCCAGCTTATACCGCGCTTCGGAGAATCTAATGCAAACCTTCTAATCAGCGGTGAAACAGGAACAGGGAAAGAATTATATGCCAGATTGGTCCATGCCAATAGCACGAGACGGAATCAATCTTTCATCCCAGTGAATTGTGGAGCGATTCCGGATTCGATTTTCGAGAGCGAGTTGTTTGGTCATGTGAAGGGCGCATTTACCAATGCCTATTCTGCTCGAAAGGGATTGATTGGTGAGGCGCAAAGCGGAACCCTCTTCCTGGATGAGGTGGACAGCCTAAGTCTTCTAGCACAAACGAAACTCCTGCGGTTTCTTGAAAATGGTGAGTATCGGCAAGTGGGATCGTCCCATCACTCCATCGCCGACGTGAGAGTCATTGCCGCAACGAACAGCCATTTGCTGGAAGAAATCAAGTCAAGGCGGTTTAGGAGGGATTTGTACTACCGATTGAACATCCTTTCTGCCCATCTTCCTCCTCTGAGAGCACGAAAGAGTGATATTCCATTGCTCGTTCGGCATTTTCTTCAGAAGCACGCGAAACATATCAGCCGGCTGGCTATAATGAAGCTGATGTCACACGAGTGGCCGGGTAATGTGAGAGAGCTGGAAGGAGTAATCAGTAGAACGGCGGTTTTGTGTGGCGATATCATTAGACCACAAGATATTGAATTGGCCGATGAGAAGAGCCGCCGATGGATATTGTCATTTCGCGATGCCAAGGAGAGCACCATCGAACAGTTTGAAGCAGAATATCTGGAGCAAGTCCTGTTCCAGTGCAGAGGAAATATATCGCAAGCAGCCAAGACGGCAGGCAAAGATAGGCGGGCTTTTCAACGGCTTATCAAACGGCATGGATACGATCGTCGGCTTTTTATTGAAGACTATAACTCGCCCCCATTTCATTAGGCCCTCGAGGGCCTGAACAATCTGTAAGTACTGCGACGCCGATGCCGCAGTGCAACTCCGAACACAAATTGCTGGGTTAGCCAGAGATCTCGGTAAGGGGTGTGGTGAGCTTACCGCATGCACAAAACTTCAGCTGCCTGAAGCGCCCAATACACGTGTGTCTGGGTGTGTGGCGTTGGCACCATTTATGCCTATCGCGGATTACTGTTGTGGCTATTAATGGAAACTCTCATCAGCTTGAGAAAGTGGCTGTGGTGCTACTGATCGGGTTAGACGAAGAAAGGAGAGGCGTAGCACAAACAATCCTGCGCGGGCGTTCTATCGAGACTCGCACATGTACTGAACAAACATTCGTGGATCATCTCGTTCAAGACGCGAGACCACTAGCGTTTGTTTTCGTAGGGTTACAGGAACTGGCAAAGGGAGTGCGCGTGATCGAACGTCTAGCGGAGCGGGGAGTGGTAACTATTGTGGGTGCGCAGGGCTTGGAGACGTGGACTATCGGTCAACGATCACTCGTCTTGGCCTCGGGGGCGACACGGTTAATTGATACACAAGAGTCAGAATGGTACAGGCGGCTTATCGACTGCATCCTGGAACTGCATCGGAAGAGCCAAAGGCAATAAGACGATAAACGGCGGCAAGACGAGCTCATGCGACATCTCAATGTGATTGGAACCAGTCTTGGTATGCAGTCTGTCTTTCAGTGGGCGGTCCGTGTTGGATCGTTAAGCGATCTGCCCGCCTTAATCACCGGAGAAACGGGAACGGGCAAGCAAATCGTAGCCCAAGCTATTCATAAACTCGATCCCAAACGCAGCAAAGGTCCGTTTGTGGCTGTTAATTGTGCGGCCATAAGTCTGGGTGTTGCTGAGGCTGAATTGTTTGGTCATCGAAAAGGAGCCTACACGGGAGCAGAACGTGATCGAAAAGGCCTTATCCGTTCAGCTCAAGGTGGAGTCTTGTTTCTCGACGAAATTGGAGATCTCGATTACGCCATTCAAGGTAAATTGCTGCGGGTACTTCAGGATAATAGAGTTTTGGGGGTGGGCGAAGATGATGAAGTCTCGGTCAACGTGCGCGTTATTTCGGCGACGAACAAGAACTTGTCACAGATGGTCGAACAACGGTCGTTCCGGGAGGATCTGTTTCACCGTCTGAACATTCTCTCGGTCAGCATCCCACCTCTTCGAGATCGCCGCGATGATATCGCCCCATTGGTTCGATATTTCCTCGTCAAGCACCAGGCGTTAAGCCGATATCGGGTCCACGCAGCTACCAATGAATTGCTAGAAGCCTTAGGAAAATTAGATCTCACCGGCAACGTCAGACAACTGGAAAATATAGTCTGCCAGATGTTGGTCAACAAGGAAGATCAGCAGTCGTTAGACCTCCCGGATCTTCCCCAGACACTCTTGTACGATTTGGCACGGGCACAAACAGAGATGTCGAACGATGAAGTGCAATCCTCCAATCGGGATAACAATCTTGCATCTGAAGTTTCCCGTTTGGTGCGGGAGGAACAGTGGGCGTTGTCGAAAGCGCTCCATCATTGTGAGAAGTTTCTTGTTCGAGAGGCTCTCACCATGACAGAGGGGAATCAAGCCCGGGCAGCTCAATTGTTAGGGATCACTCCCCGTAGCGTGTACAACCTTATTCGTCGGCATCAGCTGTTTGCCACGTAGCCTCGTTCGTCCCGCGTCACAATCCGGAACGATTGTCCGTTCTTCTTTCCTTAATCCGGAACTCCGCTTCCGATACCGGAATACGAGAGCGGAACTTCATTTCCGATCACGGCAGTGATCAATCGAGCGACGCGAAGAAATCATCGCAAATCCTCGGAAAACGCATTCCCGCCTCGACTCCGGGTTGGCACATAACTTGAGTAAGCGAAATGTGTAACACAACCCGAGCAGATCGGGTGACACACATGGAAGGTAGGACGCGTTGCGAAATCAGTGGGTCCACTTTCGAATTCGAGACGTGTATTACCCCGACGCCGAGAAAGTGCTCGACGAATTACACGGGAACGATCTTTTACAGGGGAGGGTCGTGGAATTAACGGATAACGGGGGACACGACGGAGCATATGCGGTTGTCGAAGTGGAAAGTATGCCGCAACCGATCGTAGTCCGAGTGGATCGGATTCTGGGTGTGATGTGAATGATACGGCTATGCTCACGATTTATCGTCCCCAAAATCGAGTTGGTCCATGTGCCCAGCGGGAAACCGGGGACACTAGTGACGGCAGGAATTATCGCCCGAATGATTCAAGAAGGAGCCAAAGATTTTGTCGTCAGACAGAAGGCCATTCAGATCTTTCGAGACTATGGAGTTCCAGCCAAGAATCGTTATGGAGAAGTCTGTGCGCTCTTCGATTGGGTTCGGCGCCACATTCGGTACACGCGCGACATTCTTGGAGTGGAGTTACTGCATACACCCCGAAGGATGCTGGAACTCAAGGCAGGCGACTGCGACGACATGACGATTTTGCTGGGCGCTATGTTGTTGTCGACCGGACATCCTGTGCGTTTGGCTCTGGTCGGGTTCAAGCCTCACAAGCCGCATGCGTACAGCCACATTTACCCGGAGGTGAATGTGCGTAGGAAGTGGATCGCGCTCGATGCCACAGTTAGGCGACCGATGGGGTGGGTTCCACCGGCTAGATGGAAGCGGACATGTGTCATTGAAAAGGGGGGCATCACATGCTCATGAGAGATACCTATGGATATGTTCATGAAGTACCGGACCATTTCCACGAGGCACACGAATACGGGCATTATGGAGAACCGGAGTATGGATATTATGCCGAAGATCCTTATGGCGAGGCGGAGCCTTACGGATACTATGGGTATGGTGAGCCTGACTATGGATACGGATGGTACGGCGAGCCCGACTATGGCTATGGCTGGTACGGAGAACCGGAGTATGGATACGGTGATCCAGTCGGATTACCGTTTCTAGCACCGTTAGCTGCTGCCGCAGCACCGTTGATTGGAAAAGCTCTTCCGGCGATAGGGGGGCTCATCGGAAAAGTTCTTCCAGGTGCTGGAGGGATTTTGAGCAACATTCTCCCTGGCGCTGGAGGGGGAGCCGCACCGATTCCCCTTGCGGCTCCAGTGGCAGCAGCTCCATGCCCGCCCTGTCCGTCGTGTCCTTCATGTCCGACTTGTGCTCCCTTGCCTCCCCCGGCCCCAATCCTGACGCCAATACTGCAGAGGAGAAGACGAAGACGGTAGCGAAAGTATATTTGGGGATCCACGAAACGGTGCAGTCAACATCCCTTGTTCATTCAGGAGGAGGACAACATGATCCCATTTTTTCCGCAGTCGAATCGACCGTGGTGGCGTCCTGGAATCGGCTGGGTGACACCAGCCCTTCCTTATACCGGAACGATGCCTCGGAGAATGTATTTAAGGTGTTCTGTTTGGCCAGGTCCTCCAGGAATGGTTCCGACTTTTGCGAACCAACCGCAAGTTCCAGGTTTCCCACCAGGCCCTGGAATTCCAGGGCCGATGGGACCAGGGGGGCCGATGATGCCGGGCGGACCGATGGGCCCGGGTGGAGGCCGTCGGCGCCGACGTGGACATAGGCGGCGGTAATCGCAATGAAGGCGTCATGATGTAGGAAGCTCGTGAGTTATATCACTGTTGATCTAGAGCCGTCCTGTGAACGGTGCAAGCGCGGTGATAATGAAGCGGTGCGGGATGCCTTGAAGCGTTTTGAGATGTTTCACCAGTTCGAACCGTCCAAGCTCGTGCGAAGCGACTGTAATCGAATGATTCCAGACGTGCTGGTCGAAGTCGGAAGGCTGAAAGCAGTGATCTATTCGTCAGACAGAGGACAGCGCGGTGTTCAGAGGACGTACATTCACTTGATGAAGGCTCCTCCTACATTGGCGTGCGATATCGCGGGACGGCAACTCTACATTGTTGGAGGGCGGTATCGAGTTGGGAAACGAGGTATCGAAGGATAGCAGTTGAGTATACACGATGAGAAAACGGCGTGGGTTCGACGAAGTCATGATCGTCAACCCCTATGAACCAGGGGCTGACCAACAAGGAGTCAAGCTTATGCGATTCGGATACGCGCAAGCGCCTGACATGGGGTACTACAGCGAACCACCTGAACAGTATGGATATTATGGAGAAGATCCTTATGGAGCCTATGCCGAAGAGCCCTATGGGTATTACGCCGAAGATCCGTACGGCAATTACGGCAAAGACCCTTATGGAGCATACGGAGAAACGGATATGTCGGGTTATTTCGGGTACGGTCAGCCAAATGTGTATGGGTACTCCGGTTATGGAACACAGGAACCGGTTGGCTACTTCGCAGAAGATCCCAGGATGGGGTGGTAAGGCGAGGATCCCTATGGAGACGATCCTTACGGGGAATGGGAAAGCATGGGATGGTAAGGCGAAGATGCTTGGGGGAAAGATACAGAGGAGGGAACAGTAGACTTT
>CAZNBG010000051.1:0-11697 GCA_964570915.1 uncultured Nitrospira sp.
AACAGTGATGTCCCGCCGGTAATCACTACGCCGGCGCCCAACATTCCTTCGTAGCCCGCCCGGGCAATTTCCCGACGGACGAGTTCGAACATCTCGTCAACCCGCGGCTCCAAAATCTCGGCGATATCCCGTCGGGAAAATGTTCGAGCTGGCCGGTCCCCGACCGAGGGCACTTCGACGATCTGATGGCCGGTCACCAACTCAGTCCGCGCCACACCATGCTGAGTCTTGATCCTTTCGGCCTCGCTTTGTGACGTGAGCAGGCCGATCGCCAGATCCTTCGTCAAATTCTGACCGCCGATGGGAAGCACCGCCGAGTGGCGGATACTGCCGTCCAGGAAAATGGCGAGGTCTGTCGTCCCTCCTCCCAAATCCACCATGGCCACGCCCAAATCGCGTTCTTCCTGGCTCAACACGGCTTCACTCGAGGCCAGCGGCTGCAGAATGATGTCCACGACGTCGAGTCCCGCCCGGTTCACGCTCTTCACGATGTGTTGGCGGGGGGTGACGGCACCGGTGTTGACGTGGACCTGCAATTCCACCCGATAACCCGACATCCCCAATGGTTCACGGACTCCTTCTTGTCCGTCCACCATGAATTCCCGCGGCAAGACGTGAAGAATTCTTCGTTCATGGGGGATCACGGCAAGTGTCCGCGCGCTTTCGATGGCTCGATGGATATCTTCACGGGTCACCTCCGCCCGCTTCAGCGCCACGACCCCCTTACAGTTTTCGGCTGAAATGTGGCTGCCTGCGATACCGGTGTAGACCGAATTGATCTGGACCGCCGCCATGAGTTCCGCCTCTTCGACCGCTTTCTTGATGGATTCGACGGTGCTCTCGATATCGACAACGACTCCTTTGCGTAGGCCGCGTGAAGGGCTCGATCCGACACCGATGATGTTGAGACCTCCGGCATCGGTCATCTCCGCCACGATCGCGCAGATCTTCGTGGTTCCGATGTCGAGTCCGACGAGGATTTGATCTCGTTTTGGCACCGCAATCACCCCCCTTCGCGTACGATGATCCGATTCTCATACCGCAGATCCACTTCACTGACTCCGTGCCCGTGCCCGTCACCGTTTAGAGTTTTCAGCGTCGGTTTGACGCGTTGGAACCGCTCCCACTGTTCCCCGATCGCCTCCTCCCCAAACTGGAATCGAACTCCCTGGACAAGGGCCACCAAATGTGACGGGTTTTCCGCGTGAACTTGCAGTCGGCCTTCGAGGGTTCGCCCGACCACCCTGGCAAGTTCAACACCGGACACAATCGCGTGTCGTACCGCTTGTGTTCCTTGCAGCAGCCCTTGCAGATCGATGCCCGTGACAAGCGGCAACGTGTCATCGTCGACCTGGCCGAGCCTGGAAAGCACATGCCCCTCGTCATCACTTAGGAAGTTCTGTGACTCGACACGTACAATCGCCGCGGGCTTGCGTTCGATCACCGATATCCGCAACTCATGGAACGGAACACGGGTGACTTCAGCCGTTTTGACCCACGGATGAGATTCCACCTGTGCCTTGATGGCTGTGGTGAGGATATGATGGAGCGGCGTCCCTGGTTTCACCTTCACAAGATCGAGCACTTTCTGTTTATCGATATGCTGCAATCCGTCGACCGTGATCGTGTTGATCTCCAACAGCTGTTGCAACACAGGTCCGGTGTGTCTGACGCCCATCACGAGAAGCCATGTCCCAAGTGCCATGCCGGTCGCCACGCCGCCCCAACGGACGACGGCCTTCCGTCTGGCGGCTTTGGCCCGTTCGGCTTCTTTCGCGGATTTTTCCCCTTGCGGATCCTTCCACTGATTCTTTCGGGGACCTGCGGGCCCCGTCCGCCGTTTCTTCAAAAGGAATCGCATCACGCAGACTCCCGATTGACAGCTTGTACACACCGAGCAGCGCGATCGAGCGCCGACTGCAGAATTCGCTCAACCAAGGTGTCATACCCGATTCCTACCTGAGCTGCAGCCATCGGCAGAAGACTCGTTTCCGTCATGCCCGGCACGGTGTTGATTTCCAGGACATAGGGCCGACCTCTCGGGGTGATTCGAAAATCCACGCGAGCGGCTCCCTCGCAGCCCAACACGTCGTAGGTTCGGCTCGCCAATTCACTGACTTGCCGCAGCACCTTGGAAGGAAATGGAGCCGGACAGAGGTATCGGGTCCGGCCCTTCTGATACTTGGCCGAGAAATCGTAAAATCCGTCGGGCGCCACGATTTCAATCACTGGGAGCACGTTCGTACCGGCCGCCGCCGTTCCAAGGATGGAAACAGCCGCTTCATGTCCCGGAATGTAGCTCTCCACCATCACCTCTGGGTCATAGCGATGCGCCAGTGCGAGCGCCTCCTTCCATTGGCTCGTACGACGCACAATCGTCACCCCGATCGTGGAACCCTGAGACACTGGCTTGACGACAAGGGGTAATTCCAGTCTGGTCCTCCCGAGAATCTTTGCCAGTGACGGTCTGTCACCTTCCCGTACGACGGTGCCGACAGGAACCGGAATACCATGCGCAGCCAAGAGCGTTTTGGTGACCGCCTTATGCATTCCCACGGCGCTTGCCCGTACACCGGACCCCGTATACGGAATACCGAGTGTCTCGAGAAACCCTTGGACCGCTCCATCTTCCCCCCCGGGGCCATGCAGCGAGAGAAAGGCAATGGCCACCTTCTGATCCTCCAAATCCCGATGGAGACGATCGGTGACGTCGATGGTCACCGCATCGTACCCACGACGGATCAGCGACTGATGGACGGCCCGACCGGTTTTCAGGGAGATCTCCCGTTCCGAAGATTGTCCTCCCATCAGCACGCCGATCCGCACATCTGTCATTCGACCAGTCGACATCGTCATGTCCTTTCTCTACGCTTGCCCCACCAGTTTCAACTCCAATTCCAACTTGACCCCCGTCTTGCGAGCGACTTGGGTGCGCACCTTCCTGATGAGCGACAGCACGTCACCGGCACTGGCGTGGCCTTGGTTCACGATGAAATTGGCATGCTTCGTCGAGACACAGGCGTCGCCGACCGAAGCCCCCTTCAGCCCTGCCGCTTCGACGACGCGTCCCGCGGAATCGTTCGTCGGGTTTTTGAACACACAGCCGGCGCTCGGGAGCGTGAGCGGCTGAGTGTCACGGCGATAGCGCAGATACTCCTTCACCACCTTTTCAATGTCTTCCCGCACCCCTGGCCTCAACTGAAGCCAGACTCCGACCACGATGCCCGGTGGTAAGGTCGCCCGGCGATACCCAAATTCGATTGTTCCAGCCGGGCAATCAATCAGCGCGCCATCCGGTGACACGATACGGACGGCTTTCACCGAATCCTTCATTTCGCCAAGCCTCGTCCCCGCGTTCATGACCACACAGCCTCCAACACTCCCCGGTATGCCGGCCGCCCACTCCAGTCCCGCCAAAGACCGACGGACGGCATAGCCGATGAGTGTCGGCATCCCGACCCCTCCTTCCGCGTACAGGACGGATCCGGATTCTTCTGTGATGGCGCGACACTTTTCCAAACTGACCACCACACCTCGAATCCCCTTGTCGCGAACAAGGAGGTTGGTTCCGCCCAACACAAAGATCGGAAGGTTTTGTTCATCTGTCTGCCTGGTCAGACGGACGACATCCTCCACATCCGCCGGCAAAACCAAGACGTCGGCCGGACCGCCGATGCGGAACGAGGTGTATTCCTTAAGCGGTGCATTGAAGCGAACCACCCCTCGCAGGCCGACCACCGCTGACCGTAATCTGCGTCCGTCATATCTCGGTCGCGCCTTTGACTCATATTGCGGACTTCTGGGCATCTTGGGCCATCACGCGGCCTCAAGGCGGCTAAGACTTACGGTTCCGGCTTTCCAGATATCACCCGCTCCCAACGTCAACACGAGATCGCCCGGCCTCAGGTGAGGCAACACCTGATCCGGGAGAGTTTCTTTGCGCTCAATAAAGGTCACCGATGGATGGCCTGCTGCTTTGATCGTTTCAGCCAGGATCGCGCCGGACACCCCAGGAATCGGTTGTTCACCGGCCGGATAAATTTCCGTCAAGAACAGGACGTCGGCCCCGTCAAAGGCATGGGCGAAATCTCCGATACAATCGCGCGTCCGGCTGTATCGATGTGGCTGGAACAGAACGACCAATCGACGATTCCAGCCCTGCTTGGCAGCGGCAAGGGTCGCCTTCACCTCCGTGGGGTGATGACCGTAATCGTCGACCACCATAATCCCACCAGTTTCGCCGCGCAGATGAAAGCGCCGTTCGACGCCTGTGAAGGCCGCCAGCCCTTTGCGGATCAGATCAATCGGGACCTCGAGTTCCATGCCGATGGCGATCGCGGCAAGGGCATTCGACACGTTATGGATGCCGGGCACGGTCAAGCGGAAGGGGCCGAGGCTTTTTCCTCGGAAATGGGCACGAAACTCGGCACCCCATTGCCGAAGACTGATGTCCGTCGCTTTGAAATCCGGCACCACCCCGTCCCGATCGAACAGTCCATACGTCTGATATCGCTTCACAATGCGGGGAAACAGCCCGCGGAGATGATCGTCATCGGCACACAGCACCGCTAATCCATAAAATGGGATTTTGTTGATGAACTCCAAGAAGCTCTCATTGATTCGTTCCATCGAGCCATAGTGATCAAGATGCTCGCGGTCCAAATTTGTTACGGCGACGATCGTCGGAGACAGCCGAAGAAACGATCCATCGCTTTCATCCGCTTCCGCCACGAGCAAGTCGCCTCGTCCAAGCCGCGCATGGCTACCCAACGCGTTGACCTTGCCCCCGATCACCATCGTGGGATCGAGGCCGCCCTGCGCCAGCACATTGGCGACCATCGAGGTCGTGGTCGTCTTACCATGGGCCCCGGCGATGGCCACTCCGAACTTCAGACGCATCAGTTCCGCTAACATCTCTGCCCGCGGAATCACTGGAATCTGCTTGGCCTTCGCTGTTACGACTTCTGGATTACTTGCCGCCACAGCGGACGAAATGACGACGACTTGCGCTTCGCCCACATTCGATTCCTGGTGCCCGATGAAAATTTTTCCGCCGAGCTCCTCCAGTCGCTTTGTCGTCTCAGAAACCTGGAGATCCGAGCCGGTCACTTTGTACCCCATCGTCAGGAGGACCTCTGCAATCCCGCTCATACCGGCCCCACCGATTCCGACGAGATGAATCTGCTGTGTCTTGCGAAAGAGCGTCATACGACTTACCCGTTGTCGTCCTGTTGAACTCTGAGTCCTCGTCCCTCGTTCTCCAACGACACTAGCCTCCGGCCGCTCCAATAGATCGGTTGATGTCATGTGTCACTCCCATCAGCGCGTAACATTCACCGACGATCACTTCGCCGGCGTCGATTCGTCTCATCTCTAAACTTTTGCGTTGCATCCTCTCCAACTGTTGCCGGTCCGATAGGACGGCCCCGATCGCCTCGCTCAATCTCATTCCGTTCAGCTCCGCCTGAGGAAGCACAATGGCTCCCCCCGCCGCTTCCATCGCCCGAGCATTCTTCATCTGGTGGTCATAGATCGCCGTGGGCAACGGAATCAGAATCGCGACCCTGCCACAGGCCGTCAGTTCGGCGATCGTCATCGCCCCCGCGCGAGCCACGACCAAATCGGCTGTGCGCAGCACAACGGGCATGTCATAGAGAAACGGAACAACCTTGGCTTGGACCCCCTGCATTCTGTAGGCCTCGCTGACTCGCTCACAATCTCCTTCCCCAGTCTGGTACGTGATAGCGAGGCCGGGAAGACGTGCCTTCAGTTGAGTCAGGCCCTCCAGCACTGCGGTATTGATGGCCTTCGCACCTTGGCTTCCTCCGAAAATCAGCAAGTGCTGGTCGTCCTTCGTGGTCGCCTCATCGCGCAGGTTTGATTGCATCAAAAACTCCTGTCGGACCGGTGTCCCGACCACACGTACCTTTTGGGGATCGAAGGAGGCACCGGCCGACTCAAATGCCAAAAAGATCCGCTGCGCAATCGGCGCGACCACTTTGTTTGCGAGCCCGGGATAGGCGTTTGGCTCAAGAATCACTCGGGGAATTCCCTTCAATGCAGCTGCCACCAGCATGGTGGGACTCGTGTACCCTCCCACCCCGATGACCAGATTCGCCTGCCGCCTTTTCAGAATGTCACATGACTGCCAGACCCCAATGGGGACAGAAATCACTCCTCGGACGACATCCAGGAATCCCTTCCCCATCACCGGCTTGGCGCTGATCAGCGCCAATTCAAATTGTTCATGGGCCAACACCCGAGACTCGATTCCGCGCGTTGTCCCGACAAAGAGAATCTTTGTGGAAGAATCCCGACGTAAAAACTCTCGCGCCAGCGCGATGGCTGGATAGAGATGTCCGCCGGTCCCTCCTGCGGCGATTACAATCGTCATCGTCGATTCGGCCAACCACGCACGCCCCGATGTCTCATCTCTTCCCGTCCGGCCTGCCGATCCCGTGAGATGCTCAGCAAGATCCCCACGCCCCAGTGTTTCTCCCCTCCCGGTCCGGCCGGCCGATCCGTTGAGAGGCTAAGCAAGATCCCAACGCCGATCAAGCTGATGACCAAAGAGGGGCCGCCATAACTGACGAACGGCAATGTGAGCCCTTTGGTCGGCAATAACCCCGTCACCACGCAAGCATTGACCAGTGCTTGGCAGCCGATAAGCGTCGTGACGCCGAGTCCAAGATAGCGCCCGAACGGGATTCGCGCCCGGGTGGAGATCTGAAATCCACGGATGACGAACAGTACGAAGAGCAGAATGATGATCCCCGTCCCGGCAAAGCCCAGTTCCTCGCCAACAAGTGCCAACACAAAATCTGTGTGTGCTTCGGGGAGGAAGAACAGTTTCTGTTTGCCTTCTCCCAACCCGACGCCGAAGAGGCCTCCGCTTCCAAATGCCAAGAACGATTGTGTAATTTGGAATCCCGTATCTGACGCATCTTTCCATGGTTCCAGGAACGCCATCAGCCGCTGGCGCCGATAGCTGGAGCTCAGGACAAGGACCAGGCCAATCGGCACCGCACACAGCGCCAACGTCGAGAGATGGGAGATGCGTGCACCGCCGACAAATAAGAGGCCTCCTGTCACAAGTCCTAGGACCACCACAGTCCCCAAATCCGGTTCCATGAGCACTAACCCGCTGAGGACGCCGATCACCAGGAGCGCCGGCAGCAATCCAGTCGAAAAGTATTGGAGCCGGTCCTCCTTTCTTGCCAGGTACGCTGCGAGATAGATCACCCCAATCAACTTCACCATTTCGGCCGGCTGAATCGAAATTGGCCCCAGCCGTAACCACCGCCGGGCTCCATTCGCCGCGATACCGATCGATGGAACCAATACGATGATCAGCAACGCGGTGACGAGGCCGAGGAGGGGAAGAGACAGCCGCTTCCACCAGATGTAATCGACACGGGATGCCACATGCAGTAGCATTAAGCCGAATACCAGCCATGCCAGTTGCCGCTTGAGGTAGTACCAGGAATCGTGGAATCGATTGCCCGCGACCACTGCACTCGCACTGAACACCATGACGAGGCCGACGAACGCCAATGTGAGCGTCACACACAGCAAGAGGTGGTCCATACCCACCCGCTTTGAAGCCTGCGTTCCGGCGGTAGACCACGGCAATGCCAGGGTCCCTGCAGATCTCTGTGACATCGTGCGGTGTCAATGCTCCTCTGCCTTGCCGTTGGTTATGCCGGCAAAGATTCCACGAGGGCTTTAAACTGACGCCCTCGATCCTGGTAATCCGCAAACATGTCGAAACTCGCGCAGGCCGGCGACAGCAGGACCACGTCGCCTGTGTCCGCTCCCGATGCCGCCGACTCAACGGCCTCACACAAGGAACCTGCCCGTTCGATCCCCTGATACCCAGTCATCGCGTTCGCAATCAGCGGAGCGGCTTCGCCGATCAGCACCAGTCGCTTCACTCGCTGACGGATTGCAGGCGCCAGTCGGGAGAAATCCCCCCCTTTGTCGCGCCCGCCGGCGATGAGCCAGATCGGCTGATCGATGCTCTCCAACGCCTTGAGCGTGGCATCCACGTTGGTTCCTTTGGAGTCGTTGATGAACCGTACACCTCGCCGCTCCCGAACGACTTCCAATGCGTGCTCCAATCCGGGGAACTCGTTGAGCACCTGACGAATGACGCCGAGAGGACACCCGCTCAGCAGGGCGTAGGTTGCAGCCACCATCGCATTGTCGATGTTGTGATTGCCGATGATCTTGACCTCGCTTCGCCCGCATATTTCCTGAGTCCGCCCCTCGAGGGTGATCATGATGCGATCACGATCAAGGTATGCCCCTCCGGCCAGATCGGGAGGCAACGTGCGGGTCCTCGTGAAACCCAGTGCGCGCGCCCTTGCGTTCCGCCGTAATGGAGCCACCCTTGAATCGTCCAGGTTGAAGAGGGCGTAATCGGACGGAGTTTGGTTCTCGAAAATCCGGTTCTTGGCGGCGACATATTCGTCGATCGACTCATAACGATCCTGATGGTCCACGGTCACATTGAGGAGCCCGGCGATCCATGGATGGAACTGCTCTACCGTTTCAAGCTGGAAACTGGACACCTCCACCACTAAGGCATCATATGGGCAGGATCGGCCGTGCTTCATGGCCTGCAAGGATTGTAGGGCAGCTTCACTGAACGCCGTCCCGAGATTCCCGCCGACAAAGACGCGCTTTCCGCTCTCTTGCAACATCTTCCCGGTCAGCGTGACCGTCGTGCTCTTTCCGTTCGTACCGGTCAGCGCCAGGATCGGAGCGGAAAGAAACCGCGAGCCGAGATCCAGCTCACTGATGACCTTCACACCCCGCCGGCGTACCCGTTCAAGAGCCTCCATCCGATAGGGAACTCCCGGACTGATGACCACCAATTCGGCGGTATCGAGCGCCGATTCATAGCTGCTGCCCAGAACGAAACGGATCGTCGCCTGGTCCAATGATCCAAGCAGGCTGAGCAGCTCTCCTCTGTCCTTACGGTCTGCCACCGTGACCAGCGCGCCAGCTTCCTGCAATAAGCGAGCGGCAGCGAGGCCGCTCCGTGCAAGTCCGACAACCGTCACTTGTGCTCCTGCCAGTTGCATGGTGTCCGCCCCCACCATCCCCATCACCTCAACTTGAGTGTGCTCAGGCTCAGCAACGCCAGCAGAATGGCGATGATCCAGAGACGTACGACAACTTTTGGCTCTTCCCAGCCCTTCATCTCAAAGTGGTGGTGAATCGGAGCCATGAGAAAGATCCGTTTCCCCCGTGATTTGAACGAGGCCACTTGGAAAATCACCGACACGGCCTCGATCACGAAGACGCCACCGACCATCAGTAACAACAATTCATGTTTGCTAATGACGGCCACCGTTCCAAGGGCCGCTCCAAGCGGGAGTGAACCAACATCTCCCATGAACACCGAGGCCGGGTACGTATTGAACCAGAGGAACCCAAGGCTTGACCCCAAGATGGCCGCCGTAAAAACCGCCAATTCGCCCGCCCCCTCGATGTGAGGAATCAGGAGATACTCCGACATCAATCGATGGCCAGTGACGTAGGCCACGACGGTGTATGCCAATGCCGCAATCATCACCGGCCCAACGGCAAGTCCATCGAGACCGTCAGTGAGATTGACGGCATTGGAGCTGCCGACAATCACAAGGACGGCAAAGACCACGTAAAACCATCCTAAATCCGGCATGAAATTCTTGAAAAATGGCACGCTGAGCTTCGTGTTGTAACCGGGCAGCGAGTACAGAATTAGCGCAACGACGAGCGCGACCCCTATCTGTGCCGTAAACTTTTGGGCCGCAGAAAGCCCTTTCGACTGAGCCTTGATGAATTTGAGGTAGTCATCCGCAAAGCCGATGGCACAAAAACCCAACGTCGCCACGAGAACCAGCCAGATATGGGGTCGAGAGATGTCGGCCCAGAGCAGCGTCGACAGAGCCACGGCAAAGATGATGAGGATGCCCCCCATCGTGGGTGTCCCGCTCTTGGCCAAATGCCGTTTCGGCCCATCGTCGCGTATTTGTTGACCCAGTTTGATCTCTTGGAGCTTTCGGATCACCCATGGCGCGAGAATAAATGCAATCAGAAATGCGGTGACTGCGGCATAGATGATGCGAAAGCTCAAGTAGCGAAACACGTTCAGGAAAGAGAATTCGGTGTGGAGGGGATACAGCCAGATATACAGCATAGTATGGACGATGTTTAGGAAGCTTTCTTTGCCGTACGTTTCATTCCCTGAAGTGCATCCGCCACAAGCTCTAACCTCATCCCGCGCGACGCTTTGATCAGCACGACATCCCCCGCTTTGACGATCGCTTTCACAGCAGCGGCAGCCGCTCGTGCATCCCGCGCTTCGAGAATACGGGCTTGCTCCAGCCCCGCCTGCCTTGCCCCTTTCGCAAGGCTTCGCCCTAACACGCCGCAGGCCACAAGCTGATCGATCCCCTGACGTGCCACAAATTCACCGACTTCTTCATGCATCTGCCTGGTGCTCGGACCCAGCTCCAGCATGTCACCCAAGACCGCAATCTTCTTTCGATTCCCCCTCGTTTGCGCAAGCAACTGCACCGCCGCTTTCATGGAGGCAGGGTTGGCGTTGTAACAGTCGATGATCAACTTCACCCCGCGACTGACTGACACCTGAGACCGCATGGCAGCGGGTCGAAACCGGGACAGCCCCTGAGCAATCACCGCTCCAGGCAAGCCCAAAACCGCTCCGACGGCTCCTGCAGCCAAGGCATTGGTGACGTTGTGCTCCCCTTGGACTCGAATATGAACGATCGTATGCCGTACCTTTTCTGGAAGCAGAAGGCGAAAGATCGTCCCGTGGCGCCCGTCGGATTTCACATCCATCGCGCGGACGTCGGCCTTCGATGAAAACCCAAACGACACCACCCGGCATTGAGCTCGCGCGGCAAGATAATCAAAGTACGAATCATCTGCGTTGAGGATCACCGTCCCATCGGCCGGAAGCAGATCGAGCAACTCCGCTTTCGCCTGAGCGGACGCGTCCATACTCCCGAAAAACTCGAGATGGTCAGGGCCGATGTTCGTAATAATCCCGATCGTCGGCCGGACGATTTCACAAAGCCTGGTGGTTTGACCCAGATGATCGACCCCCATCTCGATGACGGCCCCTTTGTGCCGATCATTGAGGCGAAGCAATGTCTGCGGAACACCCAACCGGTTGTTCAGGTTGCCCTCGGTCTTCAGAGTTTTCCAACGATGCGCCATGACGCTTGCGACCATTTCTTTTGTCGTTGTCTTGCCGTTGCTTCCCGTGACTGCGACGACAGGGATCTGAAACCGGCTTCGATGGTAGGAGGCTAACTGCTGATAGGCATGGAGTGGATCGCGCACACCTAGGATAAACGGTGCGGGTCGCTTCGAGCCATGCTTGAGGGCAAGCCTCGAAACATCATAGGAATCGAGCACGATTGCGCCGACCGCTCCGCGCGACAGCGCCGTTGCCACAAAGTTATGCCCGTCGAATCGATCCCCTCGTATCGCCAGAAAGAGATCGCCGAGCTGAAGAGACCGGGTATCGAGGCTGATGGACCGGATACGCTGCTTCATCCACCCGGCTCTTTCGCCGGCCAAGACTCGATCGCTGATTACTTCCCGCAACTCTTCGACGGTAAACAGAGCCATCTGGATGCTTCCCTGCACCACCGGTTCCTACACTTCTGAACTAGA
>CAZNBG010000052.1:0-1260 GCA_964570915.1 uncultured Nitrospira sp.
ACCACATAGGGAATCCGGTGTGACTCCAAAGGACGGGCGTAGCACGGCTTGTAGGTCCCCAGTGCGCAGACCTACTTGCGGCCGGTCCCCTTCTCGAACCAGGCTGGCCGCTCGACCGCGTTCGCCGTCATCCAACCCCGGCAAGCATCTCGCCAGCCAGTGTCTCGATCCGTCGAGCTCAATACCCCAGAGATGCACAGCTTTCGGCTCAAGCCTGACGGGATCCTGCCGTTCTGGACTGGCTACACTATCGATTGAATGGAATGAGATCCGCACATTGCTATCCTGAGGCTGACAGCACCTTCGTTGCTCGGCAAAGGGAGATGGTGCAAATCACGCTGCCCTATTCGTGGGTTGCACCGGAGTATCTTGAGAATGTTCGGCGATAAAGCGCAGTATGCGCGACGATGTCTCTTGGACATGCGGTGAAACGACGAGTTCTTCTGTGCGCCAGGCGGCGACTTCCAACGTCTCGCATCCTCCGTCCGCCAGGTCTCTCCAGGCACGTCTGGTATCGTGCTCCATCACCCGGTTCGAAGCCACGACATTGAGTATGCGGCCGGGGTATGCGCGTATGGCATAATGGGCGGCCGCATGGAACATCGCCTCCTCGATACGTTTGCCGAGCTGCTGTCTTCGTTCATCCCCAGTCGGTTCGTGGACAATGGAGCGCAGCGTCTCCCATTTTTGGTGCACGATCGACAGCCATTCCTTCATCGGCCTATGCAGGAGATCACCAATCGTGCGCCAGGTCAGCCAGAGAACACCCAGCGGCAATGGAAGCGGGCGAGGATGCTCAGTGGTATCTGAGCGATACGAACTCGGATGCCAGCTGTTCATAATAACCAGGGTGACGGCGTCACCTTGTGCCGTCAATCGCTGGGCCATCTCATAGGCGACCAACCCGCCAATGCAGGTGCCAACGATCGCATAGGGCCCTTTCGGGAAGCATGTGCGGATTTCAGCGACGTTCTGTTTTGCCATCTCCGTCACAGAGTCAAATGGTTCGGCTATTCCGTCGAAACCTCGGGCTTGAAAGCCGTACACCGGATGAGTCCGACTCAGCAACCTCGCCAACTGAGCGAACCACAACACATCCCCTCCGATACCCGGAAGCAAAAAGACTGGGACGGACCCCCCGTCGGGATGAATGGCGACCAGCGATTGCCATGGTGATGACGACTGTTCCCGGGCAAGGAGTGACGTGAGACTGGCGATCGTCGGTTGACGAAACACGGTAGAAAGGGAACGAAGTCGACC
>CAZNBG010000052.1:1270-11645 GCA_964570915.1 uncultured Nitrospira sp.
TGGTGAACCTACCACGTTTCAACGCGTTAGATGAGTTGAGCCGGTTTGAGTGGGAGACCGCCGAGATCGAAGAAGTTATTGGTAATGTCGACATTGTTGATCCCGAAATCCTGCTGCCACAAGGCTGCCATTTGTACAACTGTTTGAGCGCTCGGTGCGACATGAACCGCATCACTGGAGAGGGGGGAGGCTGGGGCCGGCAATGCGTTCCTGTCGACCTTGTTATTGGCCGTCAAGGGCATGGCTTTCAGGGCGACGAAGAGTGCGGGAACCATATATTCCGGAATCTCGGACCGCAGAAACGAGCGGAGTTCCAGGTGGTTTGGAGCAGAGCCATCCTGGAAGACCACATACGCCACTAACTGTTTATCACCTTGCCGATCCGCCCGCGCTGTCACCACCGCCTGACGAACTGCGGGGTGGCGGCTCAACGTCGCCTCGATGTCACCCAATTCGATTCTGAACCCTCTAATCTTGACCTGATGATCCAATCGCCCCAGATGCACGATGCGTCCATCGGATCGATAACGAGCCACATCTCCCGTTCGATACAATTTTGCGGGGGAATCGTTCGCAAATGGGTGAGGGATGAACCGATCCTGTGTTAACTCGGGCCGTCCGCGATACCCTCGGGCTAACCCATGGCCTCCGATATAGAGTTCCCCAGCAACCCCAATTGGAACCGGCTGGAGGAATTGATCCAAGATATATACTTCCGTGTTGGCAATCGGCCGCCCAATGGTAATTTCCTTATCCGTGCGTTCGGTTTTCGCAATCGTGGACCAAATCGTGGTTTCAGTTGGACCATACATATTCCACAGGGCGGAGCTGCGATCCAGCAAGGACGTTGCCAGGTCCGGCGGAAGAGCTTCCCCTCCGCACAGGACCGTCAGTTTCTGACTGCCCGACCAGCCCGCCTCGATTAACATCCGCCATGTGGCACGGGTTGCTTGCATGATCGTCGGCTGGACGGCTTCGCAGAGGGTACGCAATTGTCTCCCATCCATCGTCATCGCTCGATTGGCGATCTCGACACGGGCGCCGACCAGCAACGGGACATACAACTCCAACCCGGCGATATCGAAGGACAGCGTTGTGACGGAGAGCAGGATATCTTGAGCAGAACATCCCGGCTCTCGCCGTATCGAGCACAAAAAATTCAGTAGGGCTCGGTGAGGAATTTCTACCCCCTTGGGCTTCCCCGTCGACCCCGATGTATAAAGGATATACGCGAGATCGTGAGGCGTCGCGATCGGGGGAAGATTGGAGTCGACCTCTCGCGCGATCCGTTCCCACTCTCGATCAAGACACAGCACGCGGCAGGTTCGGGCATCAAACCGATCGGATCGCTCTTCTGACGTCAGCAGGACCACGACCGATGCGTCCTCCGTCATGAACCGAAGCCGATCCCCGGGCTACCCAGGGCCAAACGGGACGTAGGGGCCACCGGTTTTGAGCACACCCATCAGCGCAATACCCATCTCCAACGATCGATCAAGACCGATGCCCACCGTTACACCGGGTCGAACACCCAGTGTTTGGAGATAGCGCGCTAGCTGATTCGCACGGGCATTGAGCTCACCATAGCGCAGCACCTTTGGTCCCATCGACAAGGCAACGGCGTCGGGGGTTTTCTCGACCTGGCATTCAAACAGCTGCGGGAAACATTCGGACTGCGGATAGTCTTGCTGCGTGCAGTTCCAGTCCTGCAACATCTGCTTGCGCTCGGGTGCCGTGAGTGTCGGAAGTTCGGAAAGCCTGGCTTGGGGATTGCCCAATACGCTATGGAGCAGGGCTTTGTACTGTCCCAACATCCGCTCAGCGGTCTGCGGTTGGAAGAGATCGGTATTGAAGGTTAAGTAGGCTTTGCGGGAGATCTCCGTATCGATCGTCAAGCTCAAGTCGAATTGTGCGGCTTGCGTCTCCACTTCGAATGGCACCCAACTCAAACCATGGACGTCGATCTCTCCGATCGGAGCATTCGGTAAGTTGAAGAGGACCTGCACCAGCGGGGCCGAGCTATGGTCGCGGGACGAGTGCATCGTCTCGACCAATTTATCGAATGGAAAGTCCTGATTGGCATAGGCGCCTAACGCCGTGTCTCGGACCTGCGTGACCAGCTCGACGAACGTCGGATTGCCGGAGAGATCAGTACGTAACACCAAGGTGTTGACGAATGACCCGATGATCGATTCGACCGCAGATTGAGTCCGGTTGGCGATGGGAGAACCTACGGCGACATCGTGTTGTCCGGCATAGCGACTCAACACAATCTGAAAGCAGGTCAACAGGGTCATGAACACCGTGGCATTGTGTTCCGCGTTGAATTGCTTCAGCCGATCGATCAACGACGCGGGCAACTCAAGCATGCAATGCGAGCCGTTGAATGTTTGCGTCGCAGGCCGTGGATAATCGGTCGGCAACGAAAGCCTGGGAAGACCTGCCAACTTCTTCTGCCAATAATCTGATTGGGCACTGAGCCAATCGTCGGTGAGACAACGCCGCTGCCACACCGCATAGTCGGCATACGGAAGGGGGATAGGCTTTGCGACAGGAATCTCTCCGCAGCAAAACGCGTTGTAGAACGATGCAAACTCATGCCCGATGATCCCGAACGACCACTGATCGCCGATAATATGGTGCATCGTGAGCACCAGCACATGATCTTCGGGCTCGATCGCAATCAATAGAAACCGTGCGAGCGGACCCTTTTCAAGATCGAACGGCTGGGTCGCCTCCTGCTCTACAAGCCGAGCCGCCTGCTGTTGCCGCTGTTCGTGGGGGAGCTGTGTGAGATCGACTTCGGTCCAATGAGGGGATTGAAAGGGGCTGATGATCTGGACCGGCCCCTCCCCCGTCATCACGAACGTCGTTCGAAAGGCCTCATGGCGTCGACAGATGGCATCGATCGTACTTCGGAGCGCCGATTTGTTGAGTCGTCCCATCTGCCTCGACGCGAACGGCATGTTGTAGGCCGTGCTTTCAGGGGCCAACCGATACATCAGCCACATCCGTTGCTGAGAATAGGAAAGGGGGAGCGGCCGATCTCTGGGAACCTGAATGATCGGTGGAAGCACGGAAACCTTCTGTCCTTGATCGCGCAAACGCGTCACAGCTGCAGCCAAGGCCTCGATCGTGGGTCGCTCAAAAAGCACCGGGAGCGGGATGTCAATCTCAAAGACCTCGCGTATACGGGAGACGAGCTGAGTAGCCAAGAGAGAGTGGCCTCCTCGCTCGAAGAAATTGTCCTGAATGCCGGCTTCCGGTACCGCAAGAACGGACTTCCACAGTTCCGCCAAGGATTCTTCGACGTGATTCCTCGGAGCAATCCTGACTGCGGCCTGGCCAGCGGAATCTTCAGGGACGGGAAGCGCGCTGCGATTCACTTTTCCCGTCGCCGTGAGCGGCATCGCTTCCAGCCACAGAATGATCGAGGGCACCATATAATGCGGTAACCGCGCGACGAGATAACTCCGAATCCGTTCGAGGCGTTCGTTGAGCGAGGGCTGCCCGGTGACATAGGCGACCAATCGGTGCTGGTCTGGTTTATCTTGTCGAAGCAACACCGCCGTCTGATAGACACCCGGGAAGTTGCTCAGCGCATATTCAACTTCGCCCAGTTCGATCCGATAGCCACGCAGCTTGACCTGCTGATCCATCCGTCCAAGAAACTCCACATTGCCGTCCTCACGATACCGAGCCAGGTCACCGGTTCGGTACAGCTTGGAACCGGCCACGTAAGGATTTGCTAGGAACCGCTCGTGGGTCAACTCAGGCTGGTTCACATACCCGCGGGCCAGGCCATCCCCTGCGACGTAGAGTTCGCCCGGCACCCCAACGGGCATCGGCTGCAGGTGCGTATCCAGAACGTAGAGCTGCATCGTATTGATCGATCTTCCGATCGGCACCCGGGCTCCTGTCTCCTCGCGAGTCGTTTGATACACGCTACACCAGACAGTGGCTTCCGTCGGCCCATACTCATTGAAGAGTTTCGTGTGAGGCAGGAATTGGTAGTGCCTTCTCACGAGTTCAATGGGAAGGCTCTCGCCGGCAGTCACGACGATACGAAGCGATTCTAACTGCGCATTTACGGCCTCACCGAGCACGGTTTGGTACAAGGAAGGCACCCATACCACATGCGAGATGCGGTGATGTGCGATAAGCGCCGCAAGCTCTGTTGGACTGCGATGGGCGGACTCTGAAGGAATGATTAACTGCCCTCCCTGCAGCAGTGTCCAAAAGATACCCGTCACGGACCCATCAAAGGCCAGGGAAAAGGTCAGCAGGAGCCGGGATACCTGTTCCGGATAATAATGAAGTCTGGCATGAAGAGACGTCACCAGATTGCGGTGTGTGACCGCCACGCCTTTTGGCTGCCCGGTCGAACCCGAGGTGTATATGATGTAGGCCAGCTGATCTGCGGAAATAGGGACCGCAAGATTCTCTTCGTCTCCAGTTCCCGTCGGTTGAGAAAGGATCTCCACGTCACAGATTTGGCCGCCATAGCCATGTAAATGGCTGTGAAGGTGTCCCTGTGTCACCACGATCGGAATCTTTGCATTCTCCAGCATGAGCTGGATGCGGTGACTGGGGAAGGACGGATCCAGGGGAACATAGCCTCCTCCTGCTTTGAGAATGCCAAGGAGACCCACGAGACTGTCTACCGAACGCTCGACACAAAGACCAACGGGAAGGTCGGCGCGAACTCCCAACTGCTGTAAGGCGCGGGCAACTCGATTTGCTCGTCGGTTCAACTCTTGATAGCTGACGGATTGATCTCCACAGGTGACCGCTGGTGCATGAGGAGTTCGTTCAACCTGTGCTTCGATGAGCGCATGGATACCGGACGAAAACGGCGTAGGGGGTGTCGGCCGGTTCCATTGGAGGAGCATCTGACGATGCTCCTCAGTCGTCAGCAACGAGAGTCCATCAAGGCGGGCTTCAGGTTTCTTGATGAATTCCCCGAGCAGTGTCTCGATCTGTCCCAACATGCGAGTGATCGTCGTCTCATCAAAGATCGTGCGGTCGTAGAGAAATGCCACCTCCAACCCGTGCACCTTGTTGACCAGCACCAACAGGAGGTCAAACTCCGACGCGGTCGGTTCCCAGGGGAGGTGGGCTGCCTCAATATCTCTGACCTTAAACGTGGACAAAGGGTCGTCTTCGCAGACAATCATCACGTTAAACAGTGGGGAGAGCGGCCTCTCGCGTTGTAATGACAGCGTCTCGATCACCTCTTCAAACGGAAGTTCCTGATGGTCATAGGCATCGGCCACCACCCGGCGTATTTGTTTCAACAGACCGTGTCCTGTCAGTCCGTCGGGGAGTTGAGACCGAAGCGCCACCGTGTTGACGCAGTACCCCATCACATCGTCGAGTTCTTTACGACGCCGATCAGCCACCACCGATCCAATCACGAGGTCGGACTCCTGCGTGTAGCGATGCAGCCACGTCACAAAGACGGCATACAGCACCATGAATCGGGTCACACTCTGATGTTGACAGAAGAGATCCAAGGCGTCCGCAAGTTGTGAAGCAAGCGGCCGCGATCGCACAGCTCCCTCAAACGTCCGCACCTTCTGCCGTGGACGGTCGACAGGTAACTCAGCAGGTGGCCGGGCGCCGCTCAACTGCCGGGTCCAATATTCTCGATGGACCTCACGAAGGCCTTGGTCAAGCCTGTTTCGCTGCCAATTGGCATAGTCCGCGTACTGAACGTTCGACCGGGACAGTCGAGCTCCTCGAACGTCACCACTGGCTTCCCAAAGAAGAGCGAGTTCCTTACAAAAGATACGCAGAGACCAGCCATCGGCGACGAGGCGGTGGAATGTCAGCGTCAGGACATGCACATCCCGTTCAAGTGCCAGCAGCGCCACCCTGAACAACGGTCCTCGTCTGAGGTCAAAGGGTCGGCTGGCTTCCGTTCGTAGGAACTGCCGGACCTCGATTTCTTGCTCCGTCTGGCTCAGTGTTTGGAAATCCTGTCGTCCTATCGTAACGTCCACGTCGGAGCAGACTTCCGCGTATCTCTCTCCCCTCTCCGATCCGAAATGAGTTCGAAGAATTTCGTGCCGGCGGACGATCTCCTGTACTGACCGCTCCAACGTTTCGAGCCTGATGGGTCCTCGTAGACGCACACGCAGAGAAATATGATTAATCGCGCTGCCCGGATGAACTTGTTCCAAAAACCAGAGTCGCTGCTGAGAGGCGCTGAGGGGTATCCGGCCCTTTCGTGTTGAGCCCGGGAAAAGTATCGCAGGCGGAGCGTGCAGGCGGTCGCTGTCACCCGAGTTTCCCCGTCCCTCCACGGCCGCGTGCGCCTGGTTCCGACCGGCACCCATTTCACTGATACGAGCGGCGAGATCAGAAAATGTCGGACATTCAAACACGGCACTGAGAGGGAGTTGGACGTGAAATACATCGAGGATTCGCTCCACAACCTGCGCGGCAAGCAGAGAATTGCCTCCGAATGCGAAAAAGTTTGCATGCCGATGGGGCTGCGGCGCTCCAAGCACCTCCTGCCAGATCTCCGCCAGCCTTTTCTCGACCGTGGTTTCAGGACCCTCGTCCAATGACTCGCCGTGCTCAGCTTCGATCGCTGGGTCCAGCGTACTCGTTCTGACGGTCGTAAGTTGACCAGACTCAAATGCCGCTTTGCAGGCATACCGCTGAAGTTTTCCGCTGGAGGTCCTCGGGATCGTACCAGCCTTGATCAGCACGACGCTGCGAATTTCCAGCTCATGCTCGTCGGCCAATGCGCGACGGACACGGCTGATCACTTCCGTCAGATCTGACTCGGGCAGCTGTTTCTCAATCTCATGGACCAGCACCACACGCTCTCCGGTCTCGCCCTCGATCGAGAAGGCCGCTCCACAGCCCTGTCGCAAGCCCGGGTGAGCCTGCCCGGCGGTCCACTCCAAATCGTGTGGGTAATAGTTGCGTCCCCGGACGATGATCAGGTCCTTGAGTCGACCAGTCAGGAACAGCTCTCCCCGGTATAGGAACCCAAGATCGCCGGTCCGTAAATAGGGGCCATCTCCTGACTCATCCAGAGTTGCCTTGAAGGTGACGTTCGTTTCTTCCTGTTTTTCCCAGTAACCAGCGGCGATCCCAGGGCCCGCGAGCCACACCTCTCCTACCTCACCCGACCTGCACTCGTTGTGAGTAGTAGGATTCACAATCTTTATACGAGTCTCTTCAAGAGGTTCCCCGCACCCGATCAATGTCCGACTTCCTTTTCCCGGCGCGGGGGACACGTTGACGATCGAGTCGGTCAATGACTCCGCCTCTACGTTCAAGAATGTCGGCTCCGCCTCAACCCGCTTCAACGTCACTAACAATGTGGCTTCAGCGAGCCCATATGCCGGCGCAAACGCTGTTCGCCGGAAGCCCCGTGGACCGAAGGTCTTGATAAACTGCTCAACTGTATCCGCATGGATGGGCTCCGCGCCGCAACTGGCGACCATCCACGTACTCAAGTCAGCCTCCCATTGTTCTTGTTGCCGTGCAGCCCTGAGACAAGCCTCGTAGGAAAAGTTCGGTCCGCCACTATGGGTAATGGCAAATCGGGAGACCGCCTCAAGCCAACGCAGTGGTCGCCGCAGAAACGTGACGGGTGACATCAGGTAAGCGGGAATACCGGCATAGAACGGGGCGATGATTCCATGCAGCAGTCCATAGTCATGGAAGTACGGCAACCAGCAGAGCGACCGGCTGCTGTCCGATACGGATCCGGCCAGGCTCAAAGCCTTGCAATGAGCGAGCACATTGCCATGATTGACCATGACGCCGCGAGGAGTGGCCGTCGATCCCGAGGTATATTGCAGATAGGCAAGGGCGGTACTTGTCGGCCGTGGCAATTCAACCGGACCGGCAGAATCGTTGGGTTGATCCGTCGCCATCCACTTGATCGGCCTTCTTTCCTTGGCAAGTGAGAGCCCCGAAGACTGAGTCGCGATGTCTAAAGTTGTGAGCACCAGCGATACTGTGGCATCTTCGATAATAGCGCGAAGTCTCGGCAGACTATGCTTCCGCCTGACAGGATCGGGTGCGGGAGCAGGAACCGGAACGAGGCCGGCCCAGACACATGCCCAAAAGGCGCATGCGACGTCGAGTCCCGGTGGGTACAGAAGAAGGGTTCGTGTTCCTGGTGGAACCTGGCATGCAAGACGGCCGGCAAGTGAACGTACCGTGCGTTCAAGCTGGATAAAGGTCCGCTGACGCAAAAGCCCGAGGTTTTCACGAACCACAGCATATGCCAGCGCGCGCGGGTTTCTTACGCAACGAAACTCAAAAAGATCAGAGAGATTGTAAACAGAGGGGAGGAGAGGTGTTGGCATCGATGAGCGTTGATCAGGAGATTTCTACTATCTATTATCAGTCCACCAGATGAATAGCGTAGTGTGTTTGATCATAAGTTGAAAGAGTTTCTCACATTCCAACATTCAGCGATTGACGGTTGAGGCATCCTGCGTCAGTAGGCCAAGATGCTCTGAGGCTTTATAGTCCGCTCGCTCCCGTTTTTGTCCGCGCCATCATAACAGATCATGATAAGTCGTTAATAAATAATGAGAAAGATAGCATGGTGTGCTAGAAGGCTCTGGCACGATGATCGCCGAAATGCGCGAGTAACGAGAAAACGATGCCTGTCAGTGGACAAATGATGGTATTTTGCGCAGTGTTGGTGTTAGTTGGTACGGCAGGATTAGGGTTTAGCGATCCTAAGAGTAAAGAGTTGGCTGTCACGGCAAACGACGGCGATCCGGTCAGTGGGCGGGAGCTCTACGTGAACACCTGCATCCGTTGTCATGGCATCGACGGTAAAGGAGCGCCGGGTGTCAACCTTGTCCCACCTCCGGCCGACCTCACCTCGCCTGTTGTTCAAGATCGACTCGACGGCACATTGTTTCTACGTATTCACGAAGGCAAACCGAACACTGCGATGGGTGCGTGGAAACATTCCCTTTCCGACGAAGAAATCTGGGATGTTTTGGCCTATGTGCGCACATTGGGAGTCGAACATAACGGACAACCATAAAAGCGAATCCAATAGATGGGACCTGCCTCATACGGTATGTCAGGTTTCCAACAGCCAACACGAAATAGGCGAGGTTCGATCATGAGTCAACAGACGATCGCGGGCGTGACCCTGCTCATGGCCTTGTGGATGACGATCGGTTGTACGCCGACCCCACGAGTTACAGGAAGCGAGAAGCCAGTTGTTCCGCACAATCCTGGGTTGTCAATGAACGCATTGTTTGCCCCACCTTCTCCCGAAACGATTCCCGGAGACTTGAGGGGGGAGCAAATCCGGTTGGGATACAAGATCGTGGTCGATACACAAGAGTATGGAAAGCGGTACGTTGGGAACACGCTGAACTGCACGAATTGTCATTTGGATGCAGGACTTAATCCGAATGCGGCCTCGTTTGTCGGCATCAGTGCCCTCTATCCGCAGTATCGTGAGCGTACCGGACGGCAGATGACTCTCGCGGATCAAATCAACGAGTGTTTCGAACGGAGCATGAACGGCAAGCCTCTTCCTCCCGACAGTGTGAAGTTGACGGCTATTGTCGCGTACATCGAATGGCTCTCTCAGAACATGCCGCCCGGCAGCGCGGTCCCCTGGCGAGGGATCCCCAGCCTCCCAGCGACCCGCCCACCTGACCCTCTCAATGGGAAAAGGGTTTTTGAGAAGAAATGTGTCTTCTGCCATGGGTCTGACGGACAGGGGACGATGGCAGCACCACCGGTCTGGGGGGCACGTTCGTACAACATCGGAGCGGCCATGGCGAGGACCAGCGTGGCGGCCTCATTTATCAAGGCCAATATGCCGCGAGGTTGGGGGTGGACGGTCACGGACGATGAGGCGTTTGATGTCGCGGTGTATATCAACACACAGTCTCGTCCGGACTTTCCCGACAAGATCCATGATTGGCCAAAAGGTGGGAAGCCGGCTGATGTGCCGTATTGAGGTATCGAGAGACGGGACATGTTGTCTGTGAGGATCATTCCAGAGTCAGTCGCAGAGAAAGAGATTGAATCGGCTTGATCGCTGTCGCTATGATGCGAAAAGATTTTTTTCACGCGCGCGGACATTCACGGATGAGGAACGGCATGAGCACAGTTACAACGGTGGGAATCTGGTTGGTAATCGGGCTACTCATGAGCGGTTGTTCTTCCTACTATTCCGGGAAGCATGACCACAGACTCAAAGCAAAACCGTCGATTGCGGGACCCGGTATTACAGGAACAGCCGATGTTGATGAATATTACCAGGTGCGCGTGCGAATAAATCTTAATGTCCAGTGTACTTCGGGGAGCAAACTGACTCCCGGACTGACTCTAATCCATATCCCAGAAGTCGGAAGGTCGG
>CAZNBG010000053.1:0-11362 GCA_964570915.1 uncultured Nitrospira sp.
GGTAATGACGAAAGGCCGTCAACGTCCTTTGGTTTATGGGAATCGTCAGGACAAAAGAAAGCCTTAAAGGTGGCCCTGTGTGCGCGCGGCCGCCTCAATTTTTGCTGCTTCGGCTTGACGCTCGGACTCTTTTTTCGACACCCAGGTCTCCCATGACTTTCCGTTCGCCGTATCGTCTCCGGTGAACGCAATCGTGACGATATCGAGGTACGGAATGCGACGGGGATCCGGCCGGTCGGAGGGAAACAGTTCGAGATACGAGCCATCGGCACTTACCTGACGATTAAAGAGATATCCCATGACCGATTCGCCGGATCGTAACGTCAAGGTCACGTCCCCCCGGTAGTCGAATGCAAGTTCAATCGCTTCTCTTGTTTCCGCCGGAGACACGGGCTTGAAGACCCGCCCTTCCAGAGAGCCAGTGATCGCTGTCGTCTGATTCTTCGTATCGGTCATTTAGAAATCGTCCGGCGTGAAGCGTAGGATCGTCCTGTAAGGAACCAGAGACGACCGAAGCTCGTCCCGCTAAACGGGCGAAGCGGGCTTCACGAGCAGAATCACCGTGAGGTAGGCAAAAGAGTCAATTTGGCTGTCCGGGAAAATCCGGAGACGGTGCTAAAGGTATCTTCGACAGCCGATGCCTCATAGCCGCAATGGACCATGCAATCGGCGCACTTTTCATTTCTGCCAGTGCCGTACCGATCCCACTCCGTCGACTCCATCAGCTCCCGGAAGGTTTTTGCATATCCCTCTTGAAGCAAGTAGCAGGGTTTCTGCCATCCAAAGACATTATAGGTCGGATTGCCCCAGGGAGTGCATTGGTACTCACGCCGTCCCATGAGGAAATCCAAAAACAGCGGAGATTGATTGAACTGCCACCCTGCCTTGGGACGAGCGAGGATCTTGGAAAAGAGTTCCTGGGTTCGCGACCGCTTCAGGAAATGCTGTTGATCCGGAGCCTTTTGATAACTATAGCCGGGGGAGATTGTCATCCCCTCGACACCGAGGGCCATCATTTCATCGAAAAACGTTCTGACTCGTTCAGGATTCGCATCATCGAACAGAGTGGTATTTGTCGTCACCCGATGGCCGCGCTTGACCGCCGCCTTGATGGCCTTGACCGCCACGTCATACACTCCATCGCGGCACACCGCCAAATCGTGTTCATCTTTGAGCCCATCCATATGGACGCTGAACGTCAGAAACTTCGATGGCTCATACTCATCCAACTTCCGCTCGAGCAGAATCGCATTCGTGCAGAGGTAAATATACTTCTTCCGATCGACCAAACCCCGGATGATCTTCGCCATTTCCGGATGGATGAGCGGTTCCCCCCCAGGGATACTTACCATTGGAGCTCCGCATTCCTCGGCCGCTGCCCAACATTGTTCGGGCGTTAACCGCTTATCGAGGACATGATCGGGATATTGGATCTTTCCACAGCCGGCGCACGCCAGGTTGCAGCGAAACAACGGCTCCAACATCAACACCAAAGGGTACCGCTTCACCCCCTTCACTTTTTGGGTGAGCACGTACGTTGCCACGGTATACATCTGAGAAATCGGAACAGCCATTCCGTTCTCCTTGACTCACTGACGTGGTTGTTTTTTCAGCCTATGTTGAACAGCTACAAGCGGTAGCTGAACTTGGAGGCTCACGAATGGAGGATTGTAACATCCTGCATTGGTGTCGTCAATTTTTTGTCCCCTCTTACCTCATGTCGAGTGCAAGACACGAACTTCGGAAGTACCAGCACTAGCGACATGAAAATCAGTTGCTCGCGTTCAAACAAGCGAGGTGTGGAGGCGCCGAGCGGGTTCGAACCGCTGCATCGCAGTTTTGCAGACTGCTCCCTTACCACTTGGGTACGGCGCCCCGGGGGCGGTATTATAGTCGTTTCCTTTTCTGGAACACAACACTCACCCTGCTGCCAGGTGAGCAGCGGGCTCATCGCGCATCGGAGTGAAAGTCTTGGAAGCGCTCGCTCAGTGTACCGATTATGCCTCACTGACCATACGTGTGGAAACCGAATGCATTTTTTCCGGGTGCGAGTCCGGATCGTTCCAACCGCCTCTACTACTGAGCAGCAATCCATATAGGACCAACATCGCGATACCGAGATGGTGATAGCTCTTCAACGCTTCCCATCGTGCCGAACCCACGACTTCATAATTCAGCACCATTGTCAGCACCACATACACCGCCAGCATCACGTACCCGGTACGGCTTAACCCGCCGCTCATTTTCGCTGCGGCGGCCACGACCACACAGGCCGCCGGTATCATCCACACGAGATGCTGGTCCCACGTGATGGGAGAGAGAAACAGAGCCAACATCAAGGTTCCCGCGCAATCTCTCGCCCACGTGGGATCTCCAGGCCCTTGAAATACCTGCCTACTGGACCATGCGAACAGACCGAGGAGACTCAGGGCGGCAACCCCGACGATTGCGTTTGCAATCGGTGCCGACAGATCCAATACCGGCTGGTAGCCGCGGTCCACTTGCCGAAGTCGATGGGTCGGAGGATACGTCACTAGGTACCGGAGCATGGTGTGGCGGAGCGAGAGGTTGGCCTTTTGCAGCTCATTTTCTTGCCGGCCTTCTGCCTGCCGATCGAGTACGGACAACACGGCATTCTTGGTCCATTCTGTATGATGCTCCCACCACCCCGTGGGTCCCATGTACAGAACGGGCAGCACAACCCAGGCCAGCGTGGCCACCATGGTGTACCATGCAACCCGCCACTGCCGCTTCCAAAGAAACAATAATACGAACAGTGCGGGGGTGATCTTGAGTACGATGCCCAGCCCGATCAAGGCCGCACCCAGCCGTTCTCTCCCAACCCATATCGCGTAGATCCCACCGGTGAGAATGCCCAACAACATGAGATGCGGGCCACCGTCGTCGAGATCGTTCAAGATGAATTGCAGCGTCAACGCCCCTGCACCAACACCGACCAACAGTCGGCTCCATCCCCTCGAGTCTGATGCACCACAAAGCATCCGGTGAAACAGCATGGTCGTGACGACTAAGCATCCGACAGCAACGGCGTAGCGCACGGCCAGGCTCGGGTTTCTATCAAGAATGAGCAAGGGAGCGAAATAAATGCCGGTGGTCGGCAAGTACATGTAGCAGTAGTCGTTGGCGTAGAGATATTCTCCGGTGAGAAAACGCCTTCCGATCTCTCGATGGATATCGATGTCCCGGAAATGGAACGACCGCCCAAAAGAGATAATGTAGCCGTGCACCACCGCCGCAATGACGAGACTGATCTTCACCAATCGTGCGAAAAGAGCCGACCTGACGAACTCATTGATCCGGTCGATGAGAGGCTTTGATTCCATTGTGTGACGGCACAGATACATGACACGGCTGGAGCGCGTCAATGGTTTCGTTGGTGAGAAGAGGCTGGACGTTGACTCCAGCAGGGGGAGAATCGTGGGCTCCCAGCGCCTCTACCGACGAGGCAGTACGGGGATTTCTTTTCCACGCGTCGAGGGGTGATCCGACTGGGGCATGAGGGATTCCCATCCGTTTGAGGGGACAGAAGCGACCACCTCGCCGCCGCCTTCTTCCGCCTCTTTTTCCTTGGCGAGCAGTTCTACTTCCTGAATCAGCGTGTCCATCAACTCTTCCATGGGAACCTTACGGACGAGCTTCCCCTTCTTGAATAAAATCCCCTTGCCTTCGCCACCGGCGATCCCGATGTCGGCCTCTTTCCCTTCTCCGATTCCATTCACGACACACCCGAGCACCGACACATTCAGTGGAGTCTTGATATGGCCGAGTTTCTTTTCCAACTCATTCGCCATCCGGACGACATCGATCTCAACACGCCCACAGGTCGGACAGGCGATGACATTGATGCCCCGATGACGCAATTCGAGTGATTTCAGGATCTCGAATCCGACCTTGACTTCGTCGACGGGGTCGGCGGCCAGCGATACGCGCAGCGTGTCTCCAATACCCTGTCCAAGTAAGTAGCCGAGACCGATCGAAGACTTCACCGCCCCTGTCATGGCCGTTCCCGCTTCTGTGATCCCAATGTGGAGCGGATAATCCGACTGATGAGCGAAGAGCCAATAGGCGTCGATGGCATGATGTACATCCGATGCTTTAAGCGAAACCTTCATATTGGTAAAGCCGACATCCTCCAGCGCATGCACCGCATTGAGCGCCGACTCCGCCAGAGCCTCGGGCGAGGGCCATCCGTATTTTTCCAACAACGGCCGTTCGAGCGACCCTCCGTTGACACCGACTCGAAGGGGAATCCCTCGCTCATTCACCGCCTTGATCACTTCTTCCACTTTCCACCAGGCGCCGATATTGCCGGGATTGATACGGACACAATCGACAACCTGCGCAGCTTTCAGGGCAAGACGATGATCGAAGTGAATATCGGCAATCAGCGGGACCGTCATGGCCGCTTTGATTCGCGGGAGGACGTCAGCGGCCTCGTCGTCAGGCACAGCCACGCGAATGAGTTCGCACCCGGCGGCTTCAAGCTGGTGAATTTGAGCAACGGTCGCAGCCACATCGCGGGTGTCTGTTGAACACATCGATTGCACAGACACCGAAGCATCGCCGCCGATTTTCACTTTCCCGACAGATATCTGTCGGGTTTTTCGCCTTACTATGTGCATGAGAGATCGTTCGCCTTTTGCGATCAGCTGCCCTGCTCATCTCCATGAGGAAGATGGTCTGCCAGCGCGGCACCGGCAAATTGAGATTTCACCGATGGGGCCGTGCCGATCAGTTCTTTGACGCCTTGATAGATTCCTTCACTCGTCAAGCCATACCGTTCACGAAGTAGATCTTGAGGGCCTTGTTCGATATACCAATCGGGCAAGCCCAAAACCTTGGTCTTCACATGAGTCACACAGGCCTCCGAAAGGGTTTCCAGGACCGCGGACCCGAACCCACCGATCTTACAGCCCTCTTCTACCGTCACGACGTACTTGACTCGCTTCGCGACCTCCACAATCAGTTCGTGATCAAGCGGCTTAACGAACCGACCGTTCACCACCGCTGTGGAAACCCCTTCCTTGCCGAGACGTTCCGCCGCTTCCATGGCCTGCCAGACGGATACGCCGATCGCAATAATGGCGACATCCGTTCCGTCCTTCAACAGCTCGCCTTTTCCCACAGGCACCGCCTTGGGAGTCTCGTCCATCTTCACGCCGAGACTCACACCTCGCGGATATCGCACCGAAATTGGTCCGTTATATTCCAAGCAGGTTTTCACCATATGTTGCAGCTCGTTTTCGTCTTTAGGCGCCATCACCACCATGTTGGGAACGTGGCGCAGATAGGCATAGTCGAAGGCGCCGTGATGCGTTGTCCCATCCTCAGCCACGAGCCCACCACGATCGATGCAGAACACAACCGGAAGATTCTGGGTCGCGACATCATGCACGACCTGATCATACGCCCGCTGGAGGAAAGTCGCATACATCGCGACGACCGGTTTCATTCCTTGGGCGGCGAGCCCCGCCGCGAACGTCACGGCATGTTGCTCGGCGATACCGACGTCGTACAGACGATCGGGAAATTCCTTTTCGAAAGCCGTCAGCCCCGTACCTTCGCACATTGCCGCTGTAATGGCCACGACGCGCTTGTCTTCACGTGCCAACTTGACGAGTGCATCCATCGCGATCGCTGTGTAGGACGGACGCGAGGCTTTCTTCGCTGGCGCACCCGTTTCTCGAACAAACGGAGGACAGGCATGAAACCACACCGGGTTCTTCATGGCCGGCTCATAACCGAGCCCCTTCTTCGTGATGATATGCAGTAGGACCGGCCCTTTCATCTTGAGGACATTCTCAATCGTCGGCAGGAGATGCTCAAAGTTATGGCCATCGATGGGCCCACTGTATTGGAACCCGAGCTCTTCAAAGAGTAGTCCCGGCAGAATCACGCCTTTGGCGAGTTCTTCGGCCCGGCGAGCGAGTTTTTGCATGTCGTAGCCAATGTGAGGAATCTTGCGCAGCAACTGACCGGTCTCCTCGCGCATTCTTCCGTAGAACTCACCTGTAATGGTCCGACTCAGATAGGCGGAAATGGCCCCGACGTTCTTCGAGATCGACATCTGATTGTCGTTCAAAATCACAAGGAAATCTTTCCCGAGTCCTCCGGCATGATGCAGCCCTTCCAGAGTCATCCCCGCCGTCATCGCACCGTCACCCACGACACAGACGACTTTATGTTTTTGCTTCAACTGGTCACGGGCTTCCACCATGCCGAAAGCAGCCGACACACCCGTACCTGCATGGCCGGCATTGAACGTATCGTACTCACTCTCTTCCCGCTTGCAAAATCCACTCAGCCCACCGTACTGGCGAAGGGTATGGAACTGCTCACGGCGGCCGGTGAGAAGTTTGTGCGTGTAGGATTGATTGCTCGTATCCCAAACGATTTTATCGGTCGGCGTATCCAGGAGATATTGCAAGGCCACCGTGAGCTCAACCACACCTAAGTTCGAGGCCAGATGTCCGCCGACATTGGAGACCGCTCCGATAATCTGTTCACGAATCTCTTGGCACAGCGCGGGAAGTCGGTCGGGAGACAACCGCTTCAGATCGGCCGGACTATGGATCGTTTTAAGAATGGACATGGATGGTCTCCTTACTTTCGTCTTCGATCAGCGACGTGACATACAGACACGTTCAGGGTGCACCTTTGGCGTAGGTGCCAAATTTTGTGGAGTCTCACACACGAACCGCATGATGTCAAGCGCTTATGAAAGATCACCTGTGCATGCCTCTCATGCTGATCGGGCTGTAAACGGTCAAGATCGATGGCCGAGGCACACGCATTCAATTGGTCTCTTAGTAAGGAAAGTCGAGCCCGGCAAAAATGGCTCCGCCCTCCTTACTAAACCCGTAGTCGATCCGTCCCACGACATTGGGCCGGATGATACCTCGAAACCCGATACCCGGCGTGATGCGGTAGTCTTTAAAACTCACATTCTTAAACGAGTTGAAAACCTGGCCAGTGTCGACAAACGGCGCAAGTTCAAAATCCGCCATGACGCCGGCAAGACGCGCGCGCAAAATGTGAATTCGCTCCTCCACACTGAACGCAATCAGTTGCTTGTCGATGTACCGATCTACCCCAAACCCGCGCAGGTTGTTCTGGCCGCCCAAGGAGCTCTGCTCATAAAACGGAACATCCGAACCCAGCGTGGCCTGCAGATCACCACGAACCACCAGGATGGCGCGCTTGGACTCGCTCGCAAACATCTTCTTCACCTCAAGCCCATATCTGGAATACAGCGGCTCCGCCCCTTGCTTGAAGTTGTAGTTGAGCTCGGCATAGGCGGTAATCGCCATCCCATCGGTCGGCGTGATCAGATTGTTACGGGTATCATAATGGAAGCTGATTCGCTGGCCAAGAATCGTCGCTCCGTCCACACCCGGCGCGTTCGGAAAAAGATCTCCCGAAAAGGGGAGGGCGGTGCCGCCATGCTGGATCGATTGCATGTGTCGCAATCGCTGACTGACCGCGATTTGCGTGACCTCGTTCGCGTGGATCCCGAACTTCCAATTCAATCTCGTCTCAGCGGCCGTGTAATTTGTCTCGTGATCCTTTACGGTGGTCGGACCAAGCCCGAAGAACCGCACCGTCGCATTCTTGAAATGCATCGCACTGAACCCAATACTATACCGACCATTGCTAAATCCTGGGTCCACATAGCTTAAGAGGAATTTACGTTCGATCTGCTCTGTCCAGGACGCAATCCCTCGGAGTTCCTTGCCTCCTGGTTCGTAACGGAACAGGTTGACGGTTCCACGAGTGCCGACGATCGAATTGTGGACCACCATCGGCGCAACCAGATATTTGAGATCCCCATCCGGTCCCGTGATGAGAGCCGGCACAATCATTCCGATATCGTTGCCGTCGTTCTTGCTGGAACTGACCGCGGGGATGGGGAAATACCGCACGTCGGCCTGGGCTCGGTCGAGGGAAATCGGGCAGAGACTCCCGAGCAGTACAAGGATAATACTGACAGCAAGGCTACGCATACACGTACCCGGATCCTGCTAGTCGACGTTATTGTGCCTTGAGCTTATCGGATTTCTTACGGAGTTGATCGACGAGATCCGAATAGGAAGAGGCACGAAGAATTTTTGTAAACTGCCCGCGATAGTTGTTCACCAGACTGACGCCGTCGACGACGACATCGTAGACCCGCCAATCATCGGCCCTGTTGATCAAGCGATAGTCGAGCGGGATCTCCGTCTTTCCGGAGAGCACTTTGGTCCTGACTTCCGCGTACTCCTTCTCCGTCCGTTCATTCAAATACTGCACGCCTTCCCCGGAATAGGTCTCGATTTTATCGGCATACGAATTCGTCAGTACCGTCCGAAAGAGGTCGACAAATTCCTGCTTCTGCTGATCCGTCAACTGATTCCAAGGCGCGCCGAGCGCCCGTCGGGACATTTCCGCATAGTCGAATCGAGCGGCCACCACTTTCTCAAGCAAGTGGCGACGCTCATCGGCTTTCTCCGGTTGTTTGAGCTCCTTTTCCCGGACGATGCGGAGGACCTCGTCTATCGTCACCTTCATCGAGTCGGTCGGAGCGCCCGCGTACCCTGGAACCACTCCCAGCCCAACAACTGACACCGCGACAAGCACGATCGCACCCCAACGGACACATGCTTGCCTGCCCCACACATTCCTGGTCGCTATCATGACACGATCTCCCCTCTACCGATTGTCTGAATGCTCGCCTGCCGGCCAGGCTAGGCCGAGTTAGTTGACCTTGCCATGAACGTACTGGCTTACCAATTCCTCCAGGTCAAGGCCTGATTCGGTATCGCGAATGGCATCTCCGGGTTTCAGAGGATCTCCGCCCCCACCCGGCGACAGCGCAAGGAACTTTTCTCCGATGATTCCCCTGGTCTTGATCGAAGCGATCGTATCGGAATAGAGCTTCGTTCCGTTCTGAACTGCCAACCTCACCATCGCCCGATCCTCTTTCAGGTTGATGGCCTTGACTCGGCCCACCTCAACGCCGGCAATTTCCACGGTGGCTCCCGGTTTCAGTCCCGAAGCTGAGTTGAACAGGGCATCGACCTCATACACATCTCCTCCGATGAGCTCTAACTTTCCCAACTTGATGGAGAGATACCCCAGACACACAATCCCGACCAACACAAAGACACCGACGATCAACTCCAGCTTGCTTCTATCCATCATGGCTCCCCTCTAGCCCGCAGAGTCCCCCCTGGTCAGCGATACCGTTCCACCGACTGAGATGAATTCTCGGATCTCAGGATCGGTGGTTCGCTGGAATTCAGACGGCTCGGCCATCGCCGCGATCTTCCCGTGTTTCAACATCGCCACATAATCCGAAATGCCGAATATCTCCGGAATCTGATGGCTGACCATCACGGCGGTAAATCCGAACTTCCGCTGCATGCTCGTGATGAGGTCATGGATCGATTTGGCCATCAGGGGATCAAGACCCGTGGTCGGCTCATCGAAGAGGATAATCTCCGGTTGCATTACCAGCGCGCGTGCCAGACCGACGCGCTTGCGCATTCCGCCACTCAATTCCGCAGGGAACTTGTGTCCCATCCCCGCCAAGCCCACTTGATCCAGTTTCTCCTCGACCCGACGGGTCACATCGTGGCCTTTCATCCGGAGTTTTTCGCGGAGGGGAAACGCGACATTCTCGAACACCGTCAACGAATCGAACAACGCCGCTCCCTGAAACAACATAGCGAACCGCTTAAGGACTTCGTTGAGCGAATGTCCGCGAAGCCGCGAAATCTCCACGCCGTCTACCCACACTTCGCCGGAATCCGGCTGGAGCAGACCGATCATGTGCTTCAGCAGAACACTCTTCCCTTCCCCACTTCGGCCGATGATCGTGGTGAGCTTCCCTTCAGGAACCGCGAGATCGACACCGCGCAAGACCGCTTGCCCTCCCAAGGTCTTCCGCACGCTCACCAGCTTCAGCATGGTTACAACAAGACCGACGTCAAAAAATAGTCCCACACGAGAATCAAGACTGACGACAATACAACCGCTTCGGTGGTGGCCGTCCCCAGACCCTCGGCGCTCATTCTGGTGTAGAACCCCTTATAGCAACAAACCCAGCTTACAATCAGCCCAAAACTGATGGATTTGAGGATGCCGCCATAGATATCTTTCCACTCCACCGAGGATTCAATGGAATTCCAGTACGACCCGGCGTTCACTCCGAGCAGATCCACTCCGACCAGATGGCCGCCGTAGATCCCGACGACATCGAAGATCGCGACCAACAGAGGCACCCCAATCAGGCCGGCAACAAGTTTCGGGGCAATCAGATATTGGAGAGGATTAATCGCCATGGTGTCCAGGGCATCGATTTGCTCCGTGATCCGCATGATCCCGATCTCCGCCGTCATGGCTGAGCCGGCTCTCGCCGTGACCATGAGCGCCGCCAAGACCGGCCCGAGCTCACGAATCATGCTGAGCGCCACCGCGGATCCCAATAGCCCTTCGGAACCGAACTTTCGCAACGTATAGTATCCTTGTAGGGCCAAGACCATCCCGGTAAAGGCCGCCGTCAGCACGACGACAAACGTCGATTTATAGCCGATGAAGTGAAGCTGCTTGACGATCTGAATGATCCGCAACGGGGGCCGGGCCAACCAGGCGAAGGAGGACATCACGAAGATCAGCATCCGCCCCATTTCGAACACGTATCTGAGCGCCCATCGCCCGATGATTTCAGGAAGCTTCATGGTCATGTCGGTGAGAGTTCCCGCCCTTGCCGCTCAGTCGCCATCGCCGCAGTATAGCGCCGAAAAAAGGTGGTCAACGCCTCTGCTGCGATCACACTCTGTCGACGAAGCCGGCCAAGGCCCACGAGGCATGACGGGGCGGCCAAGATAGTACCGAGACCCTTGAGCCATCCAGTGGGCCTGAGAAACAGATTGAAGTCAAGCGGAAGATCCTCGTCCAGAAGATCCGAGACCGCCCGAATGATTACAAAGGGAACCTGCGCGCGCTGTGCTTGAACGGCCAAGGCGGAGCTTTCCATATCGAGGCCGATCGCTCGAGTATTTCGCGCAACCTGTTCTTTATCCGACGCCCTACCGATGATTCGATCAGTCGAGACAAACCGTCCGATGTGGTCAGATGGCACCAGGGATTCGACAAACGCCGACATCCGATCCCGCTCATCACCCGGCACAGCTCTAGCTTGTGACTGCTCCACACTTTGCTCCGCCCAGTACACAACCTCGTGGCCTACCAGAAGCGCCCCAATATCTGCCGCAACAAGGGCACAGGCAAATCCCGTCGACACCATGAGGCTGAACGATCGGCCATCGACGAGTTGAGCGGCACTTTGCCCCGCCTTCTC
>CAZNBG010000054.1:0-11306 GCA_964570915.1 uncultured Nitrospira sp.
CCCGCGCTCCTCTCGCCTCACCCGCGCGGCGGGGTTTTTGCCGTGGCCTATAACGCGTTGTTGTCGCCCACGTTGGAGGAATCGATCGAGGCGTTGATTAAGCAGGGCGCGACTCACATTACCGTGGCGACGACGATGTTCACGCCGGGGGGATCGCATTCGGAAGTCGAGATCCCGGACATTCTCGACCATTTGCGCCCACAGTACCCTGGAGTCGAGCTGCGTTATGCCTGGCCATACGACCTTCAGCTGGTCGCAACCACCTTGGCGGAACAGATTCGGCGGTTCTCCTAAGCACTTCCCAGGGAAGCCGCAAAAAGGCATGCCATGAATCGGCCAAGCGGTGTAGAATGCCGGACGCGTGTCGACCGCCACATCAAGGAGGATGACCGGTGACGCTTCGGGAGCAACTGGCGAACGCGTTCCACGAGACCCAATCTTTTAAGTGGGATCGCCAGAACGGATTTAAGCTCGCATCGGGTGACATCAGCCCATTCTATGTCGATTGTCGTACGCTCATGGCACATCCGGAAGCGCGCCGGCTGGTCGGAGAACTCGCCTATGAGAGTCTTGCCGGGAGTGAATTTGACTGTCTGGGCGGCCTCGAACTTGGAGCTATCGCTCTCTCCGCGACCATTTCTGATTTCGCCTATACAGCTCCTCACCAGCGTGTCTGGAGGACATTCGTCGTACGAAAACAGGCCAAAGACCATGGATTGGGCAGGCTGATTGAGGGCAGTATTCATCCGGGCGATCGAGCGTTGATCGTCGATGACGTGCTCACGAGTGGTGGGTCATTACTGAAGGCGATCGGCATCGCGCGGGAAGCTCGCCTGAAAGTGGATCAGGCACTGGTGATCGTGGACCGTCAAGAACAGGATGGGAAAGCGCGACTGGAACAAGAAGGGGTTCGGTTCCTAAGCCTGTTGACCATTCAGGATCTCATGCGTGCCATGAAACATTCCTAACACGGCCACTGGACGACACGACGTTCCGTTCCCATTCATCTGCATTCGAACTGAATCCCCCATCGCCGCTCCTCCACAAGTTCCTGCGCTCCATCGAGGGGACTCACGACTCGGGTACGTCCTTTTACTTCTCCTTCGCGAACGACACTGTAGGGTTTGCCCCTGCATTTCTCTTTCATGAGATCGAGGGCATCTTTGCGAAACGAGGACAGCATGGGGCCCTGTCCATCTTTGAACGGATAGATGACGACCCCACCCATGTCGTGCTCCTGAACAATCTTTGCCCCATCGGCACAGCCCCCAAAGGAAAGACAAGCTAGTGCCACTGCGGCTATCGACCAAGGATTGATCATTATCGTGAACTCACCCCGATCACGGTGGGCAATGGAATATGCGTGCCCCCGCTCCCGCTGAACAAGTTCTTCCACGAAGCATGTTCCAGTATCGACGAGTCTTTCTGCCACAGCGACTCCAAAATTCGGACATCGGAGGAGGACCCACCATCCATCGCCATGGCCTGACGCACAGCGGGAAACCCATCCTTGAAGCATCGACCTAAATCGTACAAGGGGACCACTCCCAGACTCTTGAAGATGAGAATGTGTCCATTTTCGGCTTCCGCTATGATCGTCTGATAGGCGTGTTTCCCGGTCTCGCGGACACGGATCTTCCTGGATTGATCGAGAAGCATCAAGGCCTGTGCGGCCTCCCGGTAGAGCGGCTGATCTTCATTGAAACTGTCCGATGCCAAATCAAGGACTCGCGCCTTCTTCACCCCCGTCACGGACGGTTCTGCCACAAACAATCCTTGCCACTGCGTGTGACGCCGGCTTCCCAAGGAGCGGCCGTCCTTATAAAGTAGGCCAAGATAGGTGAAGTTTTCACGAAATAACCCCGCGTTGACTACCACATGATGGCCAGTACGCTTTTGCCATTCCTCGATTGTGAGAGGTTGTGAGAGTCCTTCCTGCGCGTAATGGTGGATTGAGAAGCGCGCACGTTCCGGGTCCATATCGACAACCAGCATGGTCGGCACAGTCGGACAGGGGTCTCCTGGTTTCCACACCGAGACCGTCAGGCCGTCAGAGAGGCGCTCCCACGAAATATTCTGGGCTAAGCCCAGGCCCGGCAGCAGCAATACAGCCAGGAAGACGCAGCTCGCACCATGTGTGTGGGTATACGCCCAACGGCGTCGATTCGTAACAGGTCCCGCGGAGACCCCGCGATGGAAGGTGTACAGGTGTCGACGGGTCATGGCTCAGGATCGCTCGGGGATTGATGGCTGCTCAATGGTCTCCTGTTGTTGATCGATTTTCGGCCGATCGGTCGGCAGAAGGTCGAGAAGCTCGCGAACCTTGCCGGCCAAGGCCTCCGGCGTGAACGGCTTTTGCAGATAGGCGCTGGACGAATCACCGGCACCAATACCGATATCATCCGTATAGCCGGAGATGAAGAGCAGCTTCAGGTCCGGCTTGATGACACGCAGATGCCTGGCAAGTTCCGTCCCGTTCATCCCCGGCATGACAATATCTGTGAGCAACAGTCGGAGCTTCCCCATATAGGGGGTCGCCACGAGACACGCCTCTATTCCGTTTCTCGCTTCAACGATTCGATATCCCCGCTTGCGAAGTTCATCACGAATCAGCACTCGCACACCTTCATCATCCTCGACAAGAAGAATGGTCTCACGACCTCCCATTGGCTGGTACGTCGCAGGTTCGCCCGTTGGAGCCTCAACCTCGTTCATGACCCGCGGGATGTAGACATCGAAGCGCGTCCCCTCTCCAATCTTGCTGATCACATCTATTCCTCCGCCGCTCTGGCTGACGATGCCGAACACCGTCGACAGCCCAAGTCCCGTTCCCTTTCCCTCTTCCTTGGTCGTAAAGAATGGCTTGAAAATATGCGCTTGCACCTCAGGAGATATTCCACAACCGGTATCGGATACGGAAAGTCTGACGTACTCTCCGGGCACTAGCGGCCTCGCATGGTAGGTCGGCGTGTGGTCAAGGTCGACCGAAGCGGTTTCAATCGTGAGCTTTCCGCCTGTTGGCATCGCGTCCCGAGCGTTGACGACCAGATTCATCACAATCTGCTCGAGGAAGGCAGGCTCAGCTTTCACTCGGAGGTCGTCACGGCTCGGTTTCAATGTGAGCTGGACATCCGTTCCGATCAGCCTCCGGAGCATCGTCTCAAAATCCGAGAGGGTGGTGTTCAGGCTGAGAATCTTCGCTTCAGAAGGTTGTTTCCCGCTGAACGTGAGCAACTGGCGAATGAGAACCCTCGCGCGATCACCCGCCTTCTGCATCTCTTCAACCCTGTTCCTCATTGGATGGTGTGCGCTCATGTCGTTAAGCAGCACCTGACTATGTCCTATGATTATGGTCAGCAAGTTATTGAAATCGTGAGCGAGTCCTCCAGCCAGGCGGCCGACTGCCTCCAGCTTCTGCATCTGTCGAAGTTGCGCTTCGCTCTGTATAAGAGCCTCTTCCGCACGCTTTCGTGCCGCCCGGACCTCTCGTTCACGCACGACGCGCTGTACCGATGGAACAAGGCGATAGAGTTCTTCTTTGGGAATCCAATCCGTCGCACCGAGATGCAGTTCCTCAATACCCGGCTTCTCACCAAGTGCTGCCGAAACAAAGATGAACGGTACGTCAGGGAGCACCTTTTGGGCCATCGCCAGGGCGGCTCTCGCGTCAAACCCGGGAATGCCGAATTCAGCCAAAATAAGGTCGGTCTGCCCTTCGCTGAGAGCAGACCTGAACGCGCGGCGAGTGTCTACGCGGTGGATCACACACGCGATGCCCCCATCGGTCAACATCGTCCCTAGACGATCACTCTCGGGACGATTCGCCTCTAGATGAATCACTCGTAGCGGAGTCATCATAGGAAGGGTCAGTGTGTGGAACGGGAGCCTTCAGGAGGCGGCTCATTGATGAGCCCCCAGAACGTCCCCAGTTCCTTGACAGCCGACAAAAATTTGTGAAATTCAACGGGCTTCACGACATATGCGTTTGCCCCCAAGGCATAGCTTTCAGCCAGGTCACGTTCTTCTCGTGATGATGTCAGCATCACAACGGGAATCGGGCGAAGGTTGCTATCCGCTTTGATGGTCCGCAAGACCTCCAGTCCATTCACTTTCGGCATCTTCAAATCGAGGAACACTACAGCGGGGTTTCCTTTCAATCGCGACTTGAACCGTCCTCGACAGTACAAATAGTCCAATACTTCGGCCCCGTCATGGCACAGAACGACTTTGTCCGATATACGTTCCTCCTCCATGGCCGCCAACGCAAGTTCGGCGTCGCGTGGGTTGTCTTCGGCAAGCAGGATCGGCTTGGCCATGTTCATGATTCGGTTCTCCTTGTCGGAAGCGCGACGTAGAATGTCGCTCCTTTATCAGGTACGCCTTCGGCCCACGTCCGGCCCCCATGACGATGAACAATGCGGCGCACATTGGCAAGACCGATTCCGGTTCCTTCGAATTCATCAGCCCGATGCAGGCGTTGAAAGACGCCGAACAGCTTCGAGGCATACTGCATATCGAACCCCACTCCATTGTCACGGACAAAGAGTACGATTTCCGAGGAAGCGGAATGATCTATACCAATCTCGATTGTGGCCGTCGCTCTGGTGCTTGTAAACTTCACGGCATTGGCGATGACGTTCATCAATACCTGACGGAGCATGGCTGGATCGCCCTGCACGTCGGGCAACGCGGCGATTGTCCACGATATCTGGCGTCCCTGCAAGTCCAGTCGTAGATCGCCAAGAACGCTTTTGATCAGTTGATCCAAGTTGACGGTCGTGGCGAGCATATCTTGCCGGCCCATTCGGGAAAATACCAGCAGATCATCAATCAGCTGTCCCATCTGCTTGGCGGCATCGGAGATCGTCTGCAAATAGCGAGCGGCCTTCTCGTTGAGCGATCGCTCAACCGATTTATGCAAAAGAGCGGCATACCCATCGATGTGTCGCAGGGGCGCCCGTAGGTCGTGGGACACTGAATAGCTGAATGCCTCCAGCTCCTTGTTCGCGGCCTCCAGGAGCTCGCCTCGCCGTTGTAGTTCTTCGGCAACATGCCGCCGCTGCGTAATGTCATGCCGAATCAAGTAGTACACCCATGCCAACAGAACCAGTTGCAGCACAGCGCCGACGCCGAGCAGCATGATGGTATCTCTCGTACCGACGGCGGATTCCAGTACCCGTTGACTCATGGCTTGTCGTTCATACGAATCCATCTCCGCAATGAGTTGATGAATCACGCCAAGCTCACGTTTTCCGGCCCCTTCCAGGGCCATTTTTTGGACTGCTCGAAAGCCCCCTTCGTGAAACTGGGCGATGGCCTTGGACTCAGCGTTCAGTTGCCGGTCCATCATCCGATCCAGGAGTCCGACGCGTTGCTGCTGTTCCGGCGACCCACGAGCCCCGTCATTGAGATACACAGTAAACATCGGCTTCTGCTTCACGAGTTTCTTATACACCTCCAAATACGATGTCTCTCCCGTCACGAGGTAACGTCGGTGGGTATCTTCCGCTTCACTCATTGCGACATCGATGTTACTGAGAAGCTGCAAAAAGTCATGACTGCGGCTGTCCAGCCCACTATTCGTAAACAGAATCGTCGTATTACGGTAGGAGATGGCGCTGATGATCAGAATGCCGACGAACACCAGGCTGAACCCGACCAATACCCGTTGCTCAATGGTCATCCCGTGAAACCACGCCACGGCAACACGGTAAAACGCCGTTGAGCCCGGAGCCGCCTTGGTCAGAGGCTTGCTCCCCTCAGCCGCTAGGAAGGGGGGCTGTGACTGCTGATTTGTGGCTGATTCCATAGATCAGGACGACCGTGCCAGCATACGTACAGGTATCTGCGCAAACCTTACCGGTAAGATCCCTTAGGACCCTTCTAATTGTAGCAGAACTCTCGAGAGGCGAAAGCAGAAAACTAGACGCCTAATGGGAGACTCGGGGGGATAGCCGTCGCTGAAGGCACGATAAAATCGGCAAACATGAGCGTCGCTGCGACGACCCAGTCTGTAAAGGGTTGGGGGTAAATGCCGATCACCAAGGTTCCGGCCAAACCAACATAGATGACCGCCTTCATCGGACCGGAGATCCCAATAGGGGAGGGATCAATCGGCTCATTGATGTACATCTGTTTCACCACGATCAGGTAATAGTACATCGAGATCACGATATTAATCAGCCCGACTGCGATCAACGTGTAGAGTCCTTCCTTGATGGCCGCAATAAAAATGTAGAGTTTGCCGATAAACCCCGCAAGCGGTGGGACGCCGGCCAGCGACAAGAGAAAGAGCAACATTGCAAACGCCAGAAACGGTGAGCGCCGATTCAAGCCCCGATAGTCTTCGATTTCATCCCGTCCGATGGCGTGACTGACCGCAATCACGACGGCGAAGGCCCCAATATTCGCGAACAGATATGCCAAAAGATAAAAAAGAATGGCATCGCTTCCCATCTTGGTGCCCGCCGCGAGACCGATCAGGACATTTCCTATTTGCGCAATGCCGGAATAGGCCAACAGCCGCTTCACATTCCGCTGCGCGATGGCCACGATATTGCCATAGGTCATGGACACAATGGATACCGCCACCAACAGGTACACCCAGATCGGTTTGAACGATCCCAATGCCACGAGGAAGATACGGAGCAAGATCGCCAAAGCCGCGCCTTTTGGAGCAATCGACAAAAACGCGGTCACAGGAGTCGGCGCACCATGGTAGGTATCCGGAATCCACGCGTGGAAGGGCACGGCACCGATTTTAAATCCTAAGGCGGCAAAGATCAGCAGAAACCCGATGATCAAACCAGGCGTCGCTTGTGCTGACGCCATTTCCGAGAACACCAGCTTACCGGTTTCGCCGTAGACTAAGCTGATCCCGTAGGCGAAGAGGCCGGCCGCAAAGACGCCTAAGATGAAAAATTTGAGGCCGGCCTCGTTCGACGCCAAATCATCCCGAAGGTACGACACCAGAATATAAAACCCGAGCGTCGAGAATTCTAAGCTGACAAACACGGAGAGCAGATCGTTGGCCGACGCCATGAACATCATGCCGAGTGCCGACATGACGACGAGAACATAGTATTCCCCTCGGAACAGGGTAAACCGGTTGACGTACTCGATTGACGCAAGAATGACGAGTATCGTGGAGCCGAGGATAAAGACCTTGAAAAAGATGGCCATGCGATCGAGGACAAACATATTGCCGAACAGCGTGCCGGTAATCTGATTGAAGTCAAACCACACCAAACAGACGAGCGTTCCCAGAAGGCCCGCAACGCTCAGATATGCAAGTCGCTCTTTGGGGAGGCGCGGCGAGGAAAAATCGACGATAAGGACCACACAGAGCCAGCAGGTGAGGAATATCTCCGGCAAGAGGAGCAGGAGATCGGAGAAGGACATATTCAATGAGAACGTCATTCCCGTTCTCCCCGTGAGGCCTCTGCCGGAAGCGGTACAAGTTTGTTCGCAACGATCGGGGTCTTGGAAGTCGTTCCAGGGACAATCACCTCACTCCGTGGCGCGATCCCTTCGCCCGTTTGTGCGACCGGGACGACTCGCGTAATCCTCGCGACTAACGGATCCACCCCTGAGCGAACCACATCGTACAAATGCATCGGAAAAATACCGAACCCGATGCTGATCGCGATCATGATCAACAAAGGCAGACGGTCTACCGTCGAAATGGCATCATGCGCATGGCTATACTTTTGGTTCATCGGGCCATAGAAAAGGCCGCGCATCATTTTGAAGAGGTAGGCGAGAGTCAGCACGATGCCCAACATGGCAACGATCACCTGAAGGGGATACTTGTTCCAACTTCCGACGACGATCATGATTTCCGCGATAAAATTCACGGTGCCGGGCATCCCGATCGACGCCATACAGGCCACGATAAAGCAGGCGGAGATGAACGGCATTTTGTTCGCCAGGCCGCCCAGCGACGGGATGTCCCGTGAATGGGTCTGGTCATAGACCCAACCCGCCATCGCGAAGAGCATACCGGTTGCCATGGCATGGGCGAACATATAGATGACGGCGCCGCTCAAACTGATGTAATTCAAGGCCGCCATGCCTAAGAACACATACCCCATGTGACTGGAACTTGAATACCCGATGACGTACTTGGTGTCTTTGGCGTAAAACGCCACGAAGCCGCCGTAGATGATGCTGAACATGCACAGAACAGCGGCGATCGGCATCAGTTCCCTGGTCGTGTCAGGGAGAATTTCAAAGGCGACCCGGATAATGGAGAAATGCCCCAGCTTCATGAGGACGCCAGCATGAAGCATGCTCGTGGCGGCCGGCGCAGCCGCATGGCCGACCGGGGACCACGAATGCAACGGCCACAACGGCGCGATCGACGCAAAGCCGAAGAAGATCAACATCCAGATAATCTTGTCCAAGGTCGTACCAAGGACGGGAATGTTCATGAGCTTGGCCTGTTCCCGAAGCACCAGAATATCGAAAGTGTTCAGCCCGGCGTATTTATAGATCAGCAGTATGCCCATCAATGCGACGACCGCGAAGGCCGACAGGAACAAGACGAGCTTCATCGCCGCATACTCTTTGCTGTTCGACCCAAAGTTGAGGATAAAGCCGACAGAGTCCCTCCGTTTCAGCCCCTCAGGATCCGTCATCTCCAAATAGTTCTTCGTGTGGCTACCCCACATACCCAGCAGTAAGTACATCGGGATCACGGACATCTCATAGAAGAAATAGAGGAAGAAGAGGTCAAGGGACATGAAGACCCCGATCGTGGCGGCCGCCAAGATCAGCAACCAGATGTAGAACTCCTTCGTGCGATCCTTGATGTGCCACGATACGAAGATACCGGCAAACAACAAAATCGATGAGGCAAGCACGAGTGGAGTACCGATCCCATCTACGCCCAGATACAATGAGATACCGAGTTGTTTCGACCACTCAAACTTTTGAACGAACTGGAATCCGCCTTTGACGGGATCATAGGTATAAAAGATATAGAGCGAAGCCATCAGCGACACAAAGGCCGCGCTCGACGCAATGCTTCGCACCAGCAGGGGCTGTCGATTGGACACAAAGATCAGCGCCAGGGCTCCAGCGAACGGAGCGAAGAGGATATACAGTAGGGCGTATTCTCCCATGAAGCGACCTAAAACCCTCGCTCTATCCGGTTGCCATTCAGTTCTGCCGTCTTCTCGTGATGGAGGCGATCAACGAGCGCTTGAACCGACCCGTTCATGATTCGTAAAAACGGCGACGGATAGAGCCCAATCCACAGAATCATGACCGAAAGTGAAATCGCAATGATCATCTCCCGGAGTTGGAGATCGCTCATCGTCGCTTTGACGGCATTGCCGAGCGGACCCATCATCGAGCGTTCGTAGTACCACAGGAAATACGCGGCCCCAAAAATCACTCCGAGCACGGCGATGGCACCGAACCACCACTTGGCTTCGAACGCTCCTACAAGAATGAGAAACTCACCGACAAAGCCGTTCGTTCCGGGAAGTCCGATCGACGCCAGGCCGATCAGAAGACAGAATGCCGCGAGGAGCGGCACTTGTTTGGCCATTCCACCAAACGCCGACAATTGGGTCGTCTGCTGGCGCGAGTACAGAAACCCGGCGATGAAGAAGAGCCCGGCCGTGCTGAACCCCAAATTGATCATGGTCAGCAAACTGCCTTGCAAGCCTTGATAGTTCAACGCGAACAACCCCACCACGATGAAGCCTAGGTGACTGACGCTGCTGTAGGCCAGCAGGCGCCGAAAATCGGTTTGCACCAATGCCATCCAGGCTCCATAGAGAATTGCGCAAAGACCGAGAACGACGACCACCATAACCACCGTCTCACTCTTTGACGCATCCGGCAGCAGCGGAATGCTGAACCGTATGAAGCCGAATGTACCGAGCTTGAGCCCAGCCAACACTACGGCCATTCCGATCGGCCCCTCCAACAGCGCATCAGGCAGCCACGTATGAAAGGGAAACACCGGCGCCTTGAACGCAAATCCCATGAACATCAGCCAGAAGATGAGGATTTGTTGACTGATGGGAATCGGTACCGTCAGGAGTTCAAGCAGATCGAACGAATAGACCTGATCGGTGTGATGCAACGAGGCCCATTGATGGAAATTGATGTTCAGCAACGCGATGCCGACCAGCATGAAGACACTACCCAAGAGCGTATACACGACAAACTTCAGGGCGGCATAGTGACGTTCGGCTCCTCCACCCCACAGCTTGATCAGGAAGTAGCTGGGAATCAGCATGAGCTCCCAGAACACGAAGAACAGGATCAAATCCACCGACACGAAGACGCCCATGGTCGTCGTTTCGAGCGCCAACAGGCACATCATGTACAGTTTGACTTGATGTCGGATCGTATCCCAGGAGTACACCATGACTAAGACGGTCAGAAATGCCGTCAGTCCCACAAATAGGACACTGATCCCGTCGACAGCCAGGTGATAGCTGATCCCTAACGCGGGAATCCATCGGACGCGTTCCGTGAACTGCATGGCGGCCGATTCCGGCACGAAGCGCAGCAAGACGAAGACCGAGAGCGCCAGCTCGACCAGCGCAATGGTGAGCGCCGAGGTCCGGACCATATCCTCGTCGTCGAGCAACCAGAGAAGGGCGGCTCCGACAACCGGGAGGAAGAGAATACAAGACAGAATCGGGAATCCGGCTGTGAGTTCTTCGAGCATGATGGCAGTCTGTTCCCGCTACCCTCTACATCTGAACCACAAGTTGAACAACCAGAGCCAGGAGGAAGATCCCCGCAATAATGATCGCCGCGTAATGGTGGACCATCCCGCTCTGCATTTTTCGTCCTTCGCGGGCAGCGAGGTGGTTGCTGTATCCGATCACGTTCAGACCGGCGTAGATGATGTACTTTTCGATCCACGTGGATCCCGCAGAACCCCAATCAGCAAGCCGGCCCACACCCCGTACGATCCCGTCAATGACCGTGCGATCAAACCAATCAAGGAGCGCGCCCAGATGCTTGAAGGGCTCGACGAAGATCAGATCGTACAGTTCATCGACATAGTATTTGTTCCAGAGAATCCGATACATGCCGGAGAATTGTTCAGCCCATCCGTCCGCGGTCACCGGGCTCACCGCGTAGAGGAAATGTGCGAGTCCCCATCCCATTAAGGCGATGACGATGGCCGCCCCCATCAACAGAAACACCATCCCTGCACCCGCTTCATGCCCACCCCCTCAAACCACCGGTGTCAAAAAGCCATGCAGCCACCCTTGTCCAGGAGGAAATCCCAAAACCAATCCCCCCCAGCATAACAGGAATGCAAGCAACAC
>CAZNBG010000055.1:0-11207 GCA_964570915.1 uncultured Nitrospira sp.
GGCTCGACCGTCGCCACGCTCGCATCGGCTGATCCGATCACCGGCTTCCCAGCGAGTAGTGCGGCTCTGATGAAGGTGGTCTCTTCATCGATCCAGATATCCGGATCATTCACCGACATCGGCCCGCCCATGACGATCAGCAAATCCCCCGCGTCTTTGGGTACGCCATCCTTCGGAACAAGACAAGGATCAAGGCTCACGCCGCGCTTCGCGAGGGCCTTTGCGAATGCTCCGGGACCTTCGAAGGGAACATGTTGAAGGCAAACGGCTCTTGGCATATTCGTCCGACTTGGCAGAAATGACGGGAGTCACGACCTGGACTTTCGCCCAGTGGATACATACACTGTCCCTACAAAGCCAGCAAGAGAAGAATCTCCCGGCAGAACGGATCAGAAACGTGACGGCACGGCCTTCGTTGAGATTCGTAATATTGCTCCTTCCGGCGTGATCGTCGTGGTCGATCATCCGTAAGCGCTGTGGCCATGGAAGGAAACCAGGGATCCCTAACCACTATCATGACCTTAGGTGAGGGGAACAGAAAGGTTCTCGCCCGGACTTTCGCCGAAAGGGTACATACACTATCTTCAATTAGACCGTATTCTAAGCCGGTTTGACAACTGCGACCACGACCGGTTGTCAGGAAGAGGTTTGCATGAAATACCGCATCGCTCTGTAGAAGTCGGAGGAAGGTTTCGCTGTTTCGGTTCCTGGCCTGCCTGGCTGCTGGTCCCAAGGCACAACGGAGCAGGAGGCTATTCAGAACGTCCAGGATGCCATCCGCGATTACTTGGCCGTCGTCGAAGATGAGATTCGGGGCCAAGACGTGCGCGAGATCGAAGTCGCGGTGTAGCATTGCCGAAAATTCCTGGCGTCAATCACCTCGCTGCCGTACGCGCACTGGAAAAGGCGGGCTTTCGTGTCGTCCGTCAAGGGAAACATATCGTGATGAGCAACGGTCAACGTATCCTCACCATTCTTCGCCACAAATGAGCAAACCCGTACAGTGGGTAATGTAGAGAATGCCTTTGCAGCAATCGACGACCTATTCACAATTTTGGAAACAGCCCAGATTCGACAAGCGCTTACTGCTGCATATCAAGCATTGCCACCCGCCTAGGCATAAGCCTAAATGTTCCCGAACCTAGTCTCTTGACCATTCAGTTATGGCCTCAATCATTCGCTCCATTCATGCTGACATCACGACGCTTCACGTTGCTGCGATCGTCAATGCGGCGAACGAGTCTCTGCTTCCCGGCGGTGGGGTGTGCGGGGCTATCCATCGCGCAGCGGGACCGGAATTGGCGCAGGAATGCCGACTGCTCGGCGAGTGCCAAACCGGTGACGCAAAACTGACCAAGGGCTATGGTCTGCCTGCTCGCTATGTCATTCATACGGTCGGACCGGTCTGGCACGGTGGCAATACGGGCGAGCCGGCGCTGCTCGCCTCCTGCTATCGCCGCTCTCTTGAGATCGCGGCCGCACATGGTCTTGAAACCATAGCGTTTCCAAGCATCAGTACCGGCATTTATGGCTATCCCGCCGAACTCGCCGCCGAAGTGGCAATCGACACAGTCCGTACCGCTGCAACTGAGCTTTCTATCATACGAGAAGTGACCTTCTGCTGTTTCTCTTCCAATGACTTAGCAACGTATAACAAGCACCTCATCGGGATTTGATAGTTCCCGCGGCCAACTTGTACGGTCTTCGACATCCTTCTGACGGCCCCGAGACGAATACAATCGGCTTGTGAAACATTCAATCAAGGACGCTGAGGATCTGCGCTGGCTGATCGGTCATACGGGCGGATTCCGCTCCGGCTATGTGACCGACGTACAGATATCCAAGCGCCGCCTCTTCGATGAAGGATCCGGACGCGAGGTGCCGGCCGGTACGACCATCTCGGTTACCATCCGATACGAGACGCGCGGGTTGATTCGAGTGGCCAAGCTCACCATGATCGGCGTGACGGATTTTTCGGTCTTCGAGCAGGATGGGGCCGATTGTTCATCGCTCAGCATTATCCAGACGGAATTCAGCGCCGGGAAGTTGCGCTTCTGGTTTGATCCGCTGGGCGAGCTGTATGTCGTGTCCGATGAGGCGCATCTGGAGGAAGTCGCCACCCCCTTCGTGACGGCCCAGCAAGCTACAGAACTCGCCCGATGGACCTTCCAAGGTCGGAGTGCGGAAGGTCCCACGGTCCAGTGGCTGTTAAGGGAGTTGGATCGGGCCGGTTTGCCCTGCGCATGGCGTGAAGCGAAGCGCACTGTCGCCATTCATCCGGCGGTGCAGTGGGAGGGTGATTTAATCCCGGCAGGCGATTCCGCGGTCAATGCGGACAACATGGTTCATGTCATGGCCTATGGCCCTCTGGAGGGCCAAGGGTTCGGTCTAATGCTGCGGGTGTTCGGTATTCACGACCGACAGATGAGCCGCATTCTCGAAGTCCTTGCCGACCACCTCACCCCGCATTCTCCCGGCAATTGTCTCGTTTGCACGACGATCATACCAGGCCGCGAATGGGAAAACTGGTTGTTTCGGGAACACCCTTCAGGACGGAGTGGATGAAAAGACGGGTGGAGGAGGGGAATCAGTGCGCGTGTTCGGGGGAATAGCGCCCGTTGCCGTTTCCGTTCGAAAAGCCGTTTGTACTGCTGCCGTTCATATAGCCTGAAACATTGTGAACCGTGCTGCTTCCGTTCGTCTGTTTCCCCTTTCCGTTCACACATTCGACCAAGACCCACAGCCGAAGCGGGTTCACACTCTGCTTCCGCGCGATGTGCAGCGAGGTTCCCTCTAACACGGTATTCAAGGACAAATCCGTCCTCCAGCCCAGATGTTTGGTCAACGGAGAGAGCACTTTCTCTACGGCTGCGATCACCTTGTTGCCGTTGCTGAAGTGATTCAACATGATGATGCGTCCCCCTGGGCGGCAGACCCGAATCATCTCATTGACCACCTTGCGATAGTCGGGAACCGCCGTAACCACATACGCTGCGACGACCGTATCGAAGCTGTCATCAGCAAACTCCATCGCTCCTGCATCCATGCGATGAAGCTGGATGTGATCAAGGCGATGGGCTTCCGCTTTTTCCTTCGCTTTTGCGAGCATGCCTTCCGATAGATCGATTCCGACAATGCGGCAATGTCGAGGATACATTGGAAGCGCTAGGCCGGTTCCCACACCCACTTCGAGGATCTGCTCATTCGGCTGAACATTGAGGTTGCGAATAGCTGACTCTCGCCCTTCCTGGAAGACTTTGCCGAAAACGTGATCGTAAAACCCCGCGTAGGACGTATAAACACGTTCAATTTTATGGAGATCCATACCCTCCTCCAAACCTCAAACGATCCACTCTCTGCGTGCCTCAAGCTGCAGAGTGACAGACAGCTATGCCGACGCGGGATTGAATTTAAAATTATAGCGGTAAACCTGTGGTGCAAGGCCCCGCCGGGAACGCAGCCCGCCGTACTGTAGCCAACTCATCTTCTTGAGTCAACAGATTCTTGGAAGAACAGTGAAGTAGGTATATTCCTAGGCCCTATCCCGAGATAAATGAGTGATGCCTCCGACTTGTCTTGATTCGCGCGTCGTTCCTGTGTGATAGCTACGGTCATGATTTTGGCCGGACTCTTCGCGGGTGCCTTGTTCATCGGGTTGATCGTCGGCGATTGGTTGTATTTTATTCGGCTGACCCCTGATGCCGTCCGGTATGGCTGCCGCGTCGCCAAGCATCAGGATCAATGGTCCGGGACGGTGCTCACGACCGTACGCGATCGCTTCACTCCTGACGGCCTGTTGATGCTTCCACACGGAGTCGCCCGGTTTTACCCGGAGTTATCCCAGATTGCGATCCGTCCGCAGTACCGATTCTTCTCAAAGAGTTTCCGCACCGCCTGGCCGGTGAAGGGGCTGATTCATCTTGCTCCCCACGATCAGGCTCTGGGAACGTTCTGCGTAAAGCGCATTCCGTGGTCGTCGGCGCTCATCACACTTCTATGGTTTGCAGTCGTCTTACTGGGGTCTCTCACCTTCGTGATTCAATACATCATGGAGGATGGATTTACGTCGCTGGGTGGGCCGTTTCTGGGGATCGGCATTGTCGGTCTTGCGGGCATGGTCGTACTCTTTGGAATCATCACGGTCACGTTTTCTTTTCGCCTGGAAGACAGCCGCCTCATGCAAGTCCACGACGAGTTGCGCGACGCCATCGCAGGCTCTGCACACTCGCCTAGCTGAGAAACAAGTCCAGAAAATGATCGTAATCAGCCGGCAGGTTCAAAGCCGATCGATTGCGGGCAAGACCTGCGATGATGCCTCGATGCTTTTTGACAAGACCCGAAGTTTCAAAGGCGTGCCGGAACTGCTGCCATTGCAGGGCGGGATCGGCTGCAATCCGAACCTGCTCGTCCTTCGGCAGCGCATGGACAGTGGTCGTCAACGTTCGAATGGCTTTTTCCACACTCTCATAGGGTGGAGCCAACTTGAGCTGGGTGTAAAAACACTCCAGGTGTCGACGGAATTCATCTTTCAGGAACTGGAGCGGGTCGCTGGAAATCAGTTCAGCACCTACCATGGCCAATCAGGTGGATGATACGGTATGAAGAAGGAACGGAACAACTCTTCAATGGAGGACGTATGAAGCGGATGTGTGTCGGATTACTTGGTCTGGTCACCGCCATGATGGTGGTCGGCTGCTCCTCGCCCCACCATCACCATGGCATGATGGGGGGCGGTACAAGCGAGGCCTATTGGCAGAAGGGCCAGCAGGATATGGCGTCCTTGATCGACAACACCGTGAAAGATCCCGATAAAGCACAGCAGATCAAGAACATCGTCGGCGAGATCGTCAACGAACTGAAGGCGGGCCGGGAGCAGGAACGGGCGTATCACCGGCAACTCTATACGTTGAACGCCAGTTATACCGCGCCGCCCGAAGAGTTTTCCAAGGTCCTCGACGAGGCCAGCACTCAACGAACGAAGACGTCGGCCAAGGTCCTGGCGCTGCGATTTAAGATGAAAGAATTGATGACCGCCGATGAGTGGAAAACCTTGACCGACCAGATGCTGTCCTACAGCGGTCGATACCAGCACGGGAATGCGGGAGCAAAGACCAGCTATTGACTTGCAGCCGGCGCGGCTTTGAGTGGTACCGCGGTCCACGTCGCGCCGGCGTCGGTGGAACGATAGAGGCCGCTGCCGTTTGTCCCAGCATAGAGGACCTGCGAGTTTTTTGGACCCATGACCAGGGCTCGGATATTCCGGGTTGCAAAACCCTGATTCATGTCCTGCCACGTCTTCCCGCCGTCCGGACTTTTCCAGACCCCTGCGGGGCCGCCGACATACAGGCTCGACGGCTCCCTCGGATGGATCACAATGGCGCTTACAAATGGATCCGGCAGCGCGTGTCCGATCCGCTCCCACTGCTCGCCATTGTTTGCCGTGCGAAAGAGACCCTTCGTTGTTCCTGCGTAGACGAGGTGGGGATTCGTTCGATCGATTTCAATAGCGTTGACGCCTAACGCCATGGACGCCATCAGTTCGCTTTCAGGAATCAACCCATTGTTGATTTTTTTCCAGGACATTGCCGCATCGTCCGAACGATAGATTCCGCCAGTGGTTCCCCCAAAAAGGATGGTGGGGTCCTTGGGATTGATGGCGATGGACGTCACAATGTGGACCTCCTTCATGCCATTCATCCGTACTTCCCATTCACGGCCCGCATCCTTCGTAGAAAACGCGCCGACGGTCGTTGCGATATAGATCTTCTCGCTTAACACGGGATGAAACACGAACTGATTCACAAACGAGACATGTTCTTTCAGTCCGACGTTATGGGGGAGCCACCGTTGTCCTCCGTCCGGACTCTTGTAGACCGCATCTCCCATCGTGCCGGCATAAATCGTGGCCGGCAGCTGCGGATCGATCGCCAGCGTCGTCACCCGGCGCGCGCTGAAACTCGGGAATCGTTCCCACGTCGAACCGCCGTCCCGTGACTTGTAGACGGCGTCGTTTGTGGCCACGTAGAGGATATTGGCGTTGGTCGGATGGAGTGCGATCGAAACGATCGCCTCGCTCTCCTTTTGGCAGCCGAGACAGACCAAAAGCAGGGGGAGTAGGAAGACTGGAAGCTTGATCTGACAAAGCATGGCAATCGTGGCGGCAGACCTAAACACAGGATTCACCGAGGAGTCAATATTCGGAGTGTCTGACGCAGATACGTACACGGCGATCTTCCGTACCAGAATGTTTGACACATCCCTTGTAAACAATGACAATTGGGAGACTTAACACTCGCAGAAATCAAGAAATAGGGCAGTCAGGATCTCATTCCCCGATCGAAGCACGTCATAAAGGAGACTCGCGATGGACATGGAAGACATGATTTCTGCGGTGCAGAAGAAGCTGGGCGTGCAGGTGGATGGTCGAGGCGGGACCGAGACCTGGGGCGCGATTTATGCCTACATCGTCAAACCAACGGTGCGAGGAGAAGCTCCCGCCGAGGCGATTGAAGAAGTCGACGGACGCAGCGAAAAGAATATCGCGACGCTACTCCCAGAAGTACGGCCCATCGCCCGCGCGTTGTTGCAACATGCCGCTCAAAACGGGATTCAAATAAGGATCATTAGTGGCTTAAGAAGCTATGCCGATCAGGACGACTTGTACGCACAGGGCCGTACCAAGCCCGGTGATAAAGTCACGAATGCACGGGGCGGGTACTCGAATCATAACTTCGGCATCGCGTTTGATGTGGGAGTCTTCGAAGGCACGAAGTACCTCAGCGAGTCCGTCAAGTATAAGGCTGTCGGCGTCCTTGGAATGGACTTGGGTCTCGAATGGGGTGGCAACTGGAAAACGCTGGTCGATGAACCCCACTTCCAGCTCCGTCCAGGGTGGGCTATGGATGTCACGGAACCTGAAATGCTGGCGGAACTCAGAAATCGCACCGAGAATGGGACGCCGTTCTACGCATAGCTTGTAAAGGCCCCCGAGCAGCAAGGGGCTAGAGTGCCACGGGCCAGGGAATACCAGCTAAGAGGCGTGAGCGAGCCAATGGCTCTGTTCGTCGCGTATCGGTTCGTGCCCGGTCTCGGCACTCACGCGGCTTTCGGGATTCGGACATGGCACGCGCTTGACGCTCGTGATCGCCCCAGTCTCCTCACGGTTCAACAACGAATCACTGACGGCTCGCTCCAATTGGGTTCTTACTTGGTCTCCCGCTGACTGCTGTGCTAGAGTTCTTCTGTTGTATGCCTTCCTAAGGAGGACGTTGCGATGAAGATGCTCTCTGTAGTCGCGGTACTAGTTGTCTTCGTGTTCGGTACCGGAACAGCTCAGGCCGACGGTCCCTTTGATAAGATGCTGGACCGTACAGTGGACAGTGCCGAACGTAAGGCGCGCGACCGGGCGAATCAGCGTATTGATCAATCCATCGACAAGGCGATCAACAAAACGGAAGAGACGGTCCAGTGTGTCGCCACCGATCAGGAGTGTCTGAAGCGGGCCAAGGACGACGGTAAGCAGGTGTCGATCGTCAACCAGCCAACCCTGTCCGATTCCGTGAAGTGCGTCGTGACGGATACCATCTGCCTGAAACAGGCCAAAGCACAAGGAAAGAAGGTCGAGATCGTTGAAGAAGCTGAACTCGACACGCTCCGTTGTTCGATGGCCGACGCGGGATGCCTCAAGCGTGCAAAGACCATGGGAAAGAAAGTGGAAATCACTGACTGAGGCGCGGCCCGTCAGCGCATACGCTCAACAAACCCCACGACATTGATCGTCATCAAGAAAAGTGGGGCACTTCGTTTTTCTTTCTACCGCATCATTCTCCATTGACTGACGCACCATTCTCACAGTCTACTCTTTAGTACGCAGCTTCCTTCCGGTAAGCTACGGCTAGCAAGGCATCCCTGTATCTCAACCAGGTAGGTCACCATGAAATCATTTCCATTTGTCATTCTGGGCGGTGGCGTGGCCGCTGGGTATGCGGCCAAGGAATTCGTCGCGCAGGGCGGTGGAAAGAAGCAGCTCGCCATTGTGACGGCGGAGCATGTGCCAGCATACGAGCGACCGCCCCTGTCAAAAGAGTTCCTTGTAGGGGAGAAGAAACCCGAGGATATCTTGATCTCCGACACGCAGTTTTACCAACGTCAGGGGATCACGCTGTTTCGAGACTTCGCCGTGCACAAGATCGATTTCAAACAACGCCTATTGCATGGCCCATCTCGCCGCATGATCCGGTTCCAGAAGTTGCTCATTGCGACCGGTTCGACCGTGCGGAGACTGAATGTTCCAGGCGCCGATCAGTCCTGGATCTTTTATCTTCGTCAATTGAAGGACTCCCAGCATATCCATGCGCACATCAAGAAAGGCAAACAGGCGGTCGTGATCGGCTCCGGCTTCATTGGGATGGAAGTGGCGTCGGTGCTGACACGGGAAGGCATGCAGACCACGATGGTATTTCCTGCCGATCGAGTCTGGCAACACGTATTCACGCCGGAGGTTTCGGCTTTCTTCGAACGACAGTTCTCGCAACATGGCATTCGCTTCATGAAAGATCAGACGGTCGTCGGTTTCGCTCGCGAACAACGTCAAGGCCAGGTCCTGTTGGATTCGGGCAAGCGTCTGCCGGCGGACCTCGTCGTGGCGGGGGTCGGCGTGACGCCCACCATGGAGCTTTTTCATCGCACACCTCTGGTGCACAATGAGGACGGCATTCGCGTGAACGCTTTTCTTGAGACGACGATGGATCAGGTTTGGGCGGCTGGCGACATCGCCAACTATCCGGACATCATCTTCCGTCGTCGCATGCGTATCGAACATTGGGACAATGCGGTGGAGCAGGGTCGGGTGGCGATGCGCAATATGATGGACAAATTCCAGCCGTTCGTGCACGTGCCCTATTTTTTCTCCGATGAGTTCGACCTCTCGTATGAATATTGGGGGGATGCGAAGGGGCACGATCAGGTCGTCTATCGCAGTGACATGAAGAAGAAGCAATTGAGCGTCTGGTGGCTCAAGAATCGAAGGCTCTGTGCCGCTTTGCTCATGAACCGACCAGACGAAGAACGGCAGTACGCCCCTCGATGGATTCTTCGGCGAGCCAAGCTCGATCCGCGTGCGCTCCGCACGGTAAAGAACCTGAAGTCTCTGGACCGGACCTTCGGCCGCGAGTAGGCAAGGCAAGTACAAGGCGCCCGCAGCCAGACCGCTTCATGGTCGATGGCAGTCGTGGTAATTCCCACAGCCGCTTCGATGCTGTCGGCACATCGTGAAGGCGGGAGAATTCCACTCACTATTTCCTTCTCTCTTACAATTTCTGGTTGATCCGTTCCGTATAGCCGGTCAGCTCAACGTACCCTTGGCCCTTGAGAGGCCGGCCCTGCTTGGTACCTGTCACCGCGACCGCCCCTTCCCAATAGGTGACTTGCGCACTTCGCGACGTTCGCAGTTCCTGATCGTCCAATAATGGAACCAGATCCAAGGTAAGGTCCAGAGAGGGAACGGTTAGCCGCCATTTAGCAGGATACGTGGCCTTGCTTGCGGAGCTGGTCCATGTGGCAGTCGACGCGATCTGAAAGTCGGTCAACAGGAGGTGTCGTGTCTGTCCGTCCGGCGATACCGCCGTGCCGCTGGAGGCCGGGTCGGAGGTGCCATCCTTTCGACGCATCCGATACAGCATAAGCTCGCTATTATCGTCCAACTGAATGCTGAACCAATCCCACCCGACCAGATCGTTCCCAAGATCGGCCGATCCGAATTCATGGTCCATCCAGCTCGTGCCGGTCACATCGAATGTCTCGTTGTCGATCGTCAACTGCCCGGTCGTCGCAAGTCTGGTGAACGAATAGTAGTGTGAGGCTTGTCCGATGGCATCCCCTTTTCGGCTGATGCCGTCCGAACCATGGGTGACGAGCGGCTTGGCCGGTTGCATCGTGAGCGTAAGGGTATGGGTATCGTCGCGAGCCGTCACAGTATGGGCGGCGATGGAGTCCGTCGAAGCCTCGGCCCGCCAATCATCGATCCAAACGCGGAGTCGCGATTCATCGGCTCCTGCCTTGCCTAACCCTTCACGGCTGAGCTTTTCGGAGAAATGAAATCGCCGTCCGGTGATGTCGGTCATGGCAAAATGGGCAAAATACAGGTGGTTGACCGACCATTTCGACGGTAGAGTGTTGATATCCTCCGGTGGGACGGCTCGGCGGAAAAAGGTCAATTCAAAGCCGAACGACCGGCCGTTCTTCGACTGGAGATGGCCGGTGTAATACCACCACTCTGTGCGATAGAGCGGGTGCGACCCATGATCCTTGGGAAAGTCGTACCGATACCCGGCCGTCGCATACTGAAACGGGGTCGGAGATGGATTCGCACCGAACGTCATCGAAAGATGAACGCTCAGCACGGCAGTAAGCACAATCCCGATTCGCACTCCGCCTTGCATGCGCTACCTCATTTCGGCAATACAGTCAGGGAGGATCACCAGTACTGGGTTCCCCTATCGCCTCGGTTATAACACGCGCGTTTACCACGAACAAATCGACCGTCTGTGAGCGGTGTTTGACATTTCATAGCAGCTGGCCGATCGACGCACAGCGTTGACAATTTTCACAAGTCTCGGCTATCGTGAGTCATGCAGATCGATCGTGAGCATGGGCCGTCGAGTACAGGCCCATCCAAACATGCGGAACCCTTTCCGATTCCCGACCGCCTCCCCGTCTTTCCATTACCCAATGTGGTCTTTTTTCCGAAAACGTATCTGCCGCTTCACATTTTTGAACCGCGCTACCGCCGGATGGTCGCCGATGCGACGATGGGTGGTCAATGCATCGCCATGGCGTTGCTGAAAGAAGGATGGGAGTCGGACTACTATGGAAATCCGCCAATCTATCCCGCGCTCTGCATCGGACGGATTGTAAGTGTGCAGCCCTTGCCGGACGGCCGCTCCAACATCTTGCTGCAGGGACTCGAACGTTGCGAGATTGCCGAAGAGCACTTCGATTCCGACAAGGCCCTCGGCCAGCTACTCGCCGACCTCGGGGTCGGCTGAGAGGGGCTTGTCGCGAAAAAAAAACCAAAAAAATCGAGTAATTCTCTTGACATTCCCATCCTGTCTTACTTAGCATGAGGGGTGGTTTCGGGCGGGGGCGCGACGGGTGTTGTGGGACTGTCCTCCTGTCCTCCTGTCCTCCTGTCCTCCTGTCCTCCTGTC
>CAZNBG010000056.1:0-11192 GCA_964570915.1 uncultured Nitrospira sp.
ATCGTTGGGTTGCACAAGGTGGTTAGATTGAATCCTTTATGGGTCGACTCGTGAAAAAGTATCGAACCGTGCTCCGAATAGGTCTGATCGTAGTATGGGTTCGTCTCTTGTTGCGAGTCAACAGTTTGCCGCTGGTGCTGGAGCGTTTAAGTCTGCGTTCACGGACCGTAAAAGCTGACGATGCTGCAATGAAGAGTCTAATCTACTATGTGGATCGTTGGCTCAAGCTATTTCCCTATAACGAAAGGGGAAACTGCTTTCCACGGGCATTGACGCTATATCGACTTGCTCGGCAACTGGGATACCCGGTTCGTTTTCATTGTGGAGTAAGAAAAGAAGCGTCGAATCTCGACGGCCATGCGTGGCTCACACTGGATTCCGAGGCATTTTACGAGCCGGGTAAGCAATGGCAATACTTCACCATCACCTTTTCGTACCCTTCCGATTCAGTATCGGGCGTGAGCCGGGTGTCTGCCAGTCACGGTCCACAACTCAGAACCATGAAGCCCTAAAGACTTTTGCTCCGTGGTTCCGTTGCCCATGAATATCATGATGAATCGCATAGCCCCTTTTCTAAGTACAGTCCATCGTGCGCTTTCATTCGTATGGCAGAGCAGTCCAACTTTAACTATCAGCAGTATCGTGCTGCGCGTGATCCAGGGACTTCTTCCGCTGGTGATGCTGTACCTTACGAAATTGTTGATCGATGCCGTGACCGAAGGACTGAAGACTCCCTCGGACGAATCTTCCTTGACTCGCATCATCACGATCCTTGCGGGGTTAGCAGGTCTGGCGGGTGTCAGTGCCGTGCTGAATGTGGCGGCTGGCCTAATTTCCAAGATACAAGCCCAAACCGTTATGGATCACATGTATGGGCTCCTTCAGGCGAAGTCGATTGAGGTCGACCTTGAATACTACGAAAATGCGCAATATCAAGATACGTTGCATCACGCGCAGCAAGAGGCTCCCTACCGACCGATCGCCATTCTCAACGCCTTGCTTCAATTGGGGCAAAATACCATCTCAGTACTCTCAATGGTAGCCATACTGTGGTGGCTGCATTGGGGGATAATTCCGGTCTTACTACTGACGGCGATTCCCTACCTTTTGGTGAGAGTACAACAGTCCAGCCTGCTCTATGCGTGGGAGCGCAAACGCATCCCGCTCGAGCGCAAGGCCTGGTACGTCAATACGCTGTTGACACAGGCCACGGCGGCGAAAGAAATCCGGCTGTTTGATCTGGGGCCTAGATTGCGAGAATGGTTTCAAGAGGTCCGATCGGTGCTACGCGGGGAACTAATTGCCTTAGAGCAACGTTGGGCGGTCAAAACTCTTGTCGTACAAATCATTGGTGTAGCAGGTGTATTCGGAATCTGCAGCTTTGTAGCCGTTCGAACGTTCCATGGGCTGCTCACTGTGGGCGACCTGGTCATTTGTTTTCAGGCCGTGCAACGGGCTTCCGGGTATCTGGAGGGATTGGGACAGAGTGTGTCGAACCTCTATGAGAGCAAACTGTTTCTCGCCACATTGGATGAGTTCTTGAGTATTCAGTCTCGATTGCCGAAGGTAGCACATCCGAAACCGCTGCCTCGTCCCATCGCGCAGGGAATTGTGTTCGACCATGTATCATTCCAATACCCGCATGAAGAACGGGTGGCGATCAGGGACTTCACTTTTTCGATCAGACGTGGCGAGCATGTGGCATTCGTCGGGGCCAACGGCGCTGGAAAGACAACATTGGTGAAGCTATTGTGTCGTCTATACGATCCATCGGGCGGGCGTATCACACTCGATGGGACGGATCTGCGGGACTACCTCATCACCGATGTTCGAGGTATGGTCAGCGGGATTTTTCAGGATTTTGTGAAATTTCAACTGTCGGCAAAAGAGAACATCGTCATGGGTGTGAGATCTTCCGACGTTGATGATTCCGACGTCATCCACGCGGCCAAGCAAGCCGGGGTCCATGAGGTCATCGAACGCTTGCCGCAGGAGTATGATTCATTGCTCGGTAAGCTGTTCGATGGTGGATCTGAACTGAGCATCGGGGAATGGCAGAAAGTGGCGCTCGCCCGCGCGTTACTGCGAGATTCGCAAATTCTCGTGCTCGACGAACCCACCAGTGCAATGGACGCCAAGGCAGAAGCAGAGCTGTTCGAGCGGTTTCACGAACTGGCCCAAGGTCGCATTGCCATTTTGATCAGTCACCGGCTGTCGACAGTGAAAATGGCGGACCGGATCTTCGTGGTCGATGAGGGGCAAATCGTGGAGCAAGGGACTCACGATGACTTGATGCGACGGCAAGGACTGTACGCCAATCTCTTCCTGACCCAAGCCCAACATTATCAGTAGCCGTGGTGCCTCCCAAATCCAGCGTTGGGCGAGCTCATGCGTCCTTTCCAGGTCTCGGAAGATGATCAAGAAAAGTCGTTGGCACTCTCAGTGCACGCGTGATTGCCTCATCACGTCATGGGGCCGTAGCCATCAGGTGGCGGCCAAAATGTGATCAAGAGGTACTTGGGACTAGCACGCTACAGCGTTTCTTCCACCACAACGTAAGGAACGGTAGCGTCGATATCAATCCTAACGAAACGCTGCTCATTCTTTTGCTGCTGTGGTCCCGCACGCGTCTCGAGGTATACATACACAAAAATCGCGTACTTACGTTGACTGACGGCAAGAATGTCGGTGGTCAACCCGTCAGCAACGGTAGCAGCCCCTCCCGCAGTCAAGTTTGTCACATAGCTCTCTGTGTTCTGTGACCATACCGGAATCCAGTAGTCACGATCGACATAGTGCATGCCCCCGCTTCGTGCCCAACTTTCGACAGAGATGCCAAGATACGCGGTAGCCAAAGCTGGTGCGCTCTCGGTGTCCGTAAAGCTGGCGCTTGTCAGCCATTGCACATAGGGCCTGATGCTGACTTGCGCATCGCCAAATTCGGCCAAGAAGAACATGCCGGCACCGACGATGGCGTAAGAGCTCTGGCCGGAGTACGAATAAGAGTTGCACCCAAGTTTCCCCTCCTGGATGATCTGCGAATCCGTCGAATAAATAATGGCGTGCGCCCTGGTTGCTTCCACGCGTAGCGGTAATACCGTGACCAATCCTTAGTGTTGTTACGGTCAGGCCCGTAAACATAATAAATCCCGAGCTGTTGGGATAACCGGCTTGAATAAATTGTGATATGCGATCGTCAGTATCGTCGAGGAATTGATTTTCTGGAAGACGCCCCCGTGTAAGCGCTGGCCGCGAACAGGAAGCACATCTTTTCGAAACCCATCCATTTGATTGCGAATATATTTTTGAATTGGTTGGCCGCTGGGCGACTTCCACTTTGGATCGGCAGCATTGCAGCCTGTCCGGATAAATCGTGAGTTGAATGATGCGACTGTCAAGGATTCGACGGCGGTCTTCACATCCCGTTCACCGATTTGCTCCCTCCTAAGCGGTGCCTTCATCGCGACTCCTTTCTGATCAGCCGGTCGGGGTGTTATCGTGCTAACGGATTGTCCTCAGTAGAGCCGTCCACTTCACTTGAAACACAGCGCTAATTTTCATTCCCGCGGCAGAGTTCTCAGCAGGGTGTTCGTCGGTGGCCGACTAAAGTCATCGGCACTATTCGTACTTCTCGAAACATTGTCAAGTCGTGTCTGCCTCAAGGAGTGGAACGGAGATGAGGTATGGATAACGTGTACTTCGGCTCAGTTAAGGACGACACCGCCGTGGGTTCGTCAACCAGAGTCGCGGAGTGATGAATGCAGAAAGAGAAGCTCTCGATCTGAAGTCTAGTCTTGGCTTTCGGTGGAATTTCGACGAAGCCGTTTACGTAGGAGGGCGAACGACTTTGTCAGAGAACTGTGAGCAGCAGTTGAACATGAGCGGTCTCCAGAGGGCTTAGAGTCGCCGGTGGTCTGATACAAGGGCTTTTCTATGGCATAAAACCGGCTTACGTCTATCCAGGCCTCACATCCTATTGAGGTCCGCTCTGTGTGGGTTGGGCGGGCCTGCCCTCTGCGAGAGGAATTGGATGAGAAGATCACCGTGATGTCCTATTCTCTGTATCCCTTGAGTCACCGCCGACTAAACACACAGATTGTTGAATCTTTTAACTAACGCGCATCTTACAACGCGCCATTTCTTGCGACCTATACCCCACTCGTAGGTGTGCTTTTTTTCAGTGACTCTGGAGACGTCGTTCGAATCGGTCGAAGTGATTAGATCGGGGCCTTGCTCCGACGCTCTCTTATTGCACCAGCAAGGAGAATGCCACGAGAAGGCTGTAACTGTGGGGCTAGAGCGCTCTGTTCATCGCGGTGATTTTGAAAGAGAATGTGGAATCCATATTCCCATGCAGATCGAGGATCTGTATCTGGAACGATGCAGCGATGTATCTCAACGTGAACATCGGAGGCTCAAGAAGGTGCGCCCCATCCTAATACTCTCCCGCGTTGACTTCTCTGACTCGTTCAGCCGGGATGTTGAGGGCGGCCAGGAGGTAATCTTTAAACTGGTCGCTGTATGGTTGGAGGGCGAGCGCTCGTTGCATACAGTAGAGCCACGCATCGCGCTCCGCGTATCCGATGGGGAACTGTTTGTGGAATCCCGGAATGCTGATTGGCCCATAGTGTTGTTGATAGAGCTTGGGGCCTCCAAGCCAGCCACACAGGAAGTAAGTCAATTTCTTACGCGAATCGGTGAGATCAGACGGGTGCATGTTTCGGATGGTTTCGGCTTCCGGCAACGTATCCATATTCATGTAAAATGCATCAACCAATCGAGTTATCCCAGCCAGTTCGCCGGCCTCCTGGTAAGGGGTCGTGCGGATGTCATCTTCCTGCTCATGAAGTGGCATACCTACTCGCCGGATGTGGTGTTACGGCTTCGAATAGATAGGTAAGGTGTGGACGATGGCCTCGTGTGGCGCCCCGTCGATCTCGACCGAGAGGACCGTGTCGGGTTTGCTGAAGTCGCGCAGGGGAAATCCGAGCGCAATGACCTTCTTGAGCTGAGGGGAGCGAGCGGCACTGCTGATCCAGCCCACTTCACGATCGCCGCTATGGAGTTTAGCGCCATGTGGTGGAACGACCGAGTCCTTGAACACCAGTCCGACGAGCTTGCGGCGCACATTGCCGTATGTGTCCATGCGCGCCACCACTTCTTGTCCTGGATAGCACCCTTTATTCAGACTGAAAGCTTTGCCTTCAAGGTTGGCCTCAGGTGGCACAATCTCTTCATTCAAATCGGGTCCGGCCTTGGGGAGGCCGGCTTCCAGGCGCAAGGCTTCTCGTGCCTGGCTTCCGACGGCTTTGATCCCGAATTTCGCTCCGGCCTGCATGGTATTGACCCATGCAGTTGGCAGGCTGTCTATGGGGAGTAACACTCCGATATCCACCTCGCCCGTTTCTTCAGTTCGTAACACGAGGGCGTGAGACCCCCCGATCTGTGCGGTGACAAAATCAACCGGCTTTAAGTCCGAGACCTCGACGCCGAAAGCGGATTGCACTACGTGAGCAGCCTTCGGTCCACTGATCAACAACAACCCCCAACTCTCGACGCAGTTTTCGATCTTGGCTTTGGTGCCGTAGAGGAGGAATTTGCGCAGAGCCTGAAATGTCGTGTCTCCGATTTCCCCGACATCTTCCAACATGACCGCCTCGGTCTGCATATACAGACGGAAGTACGTAAGCATCTTCCCCTTGTGAGTTAGCAGGCTGGAGTAGCGACCTTGCCCGGGTTGAAGCGGAAGAATGTCGTTGCTGATGACGCTTTGCAGCCACCGCACGCGATCATCGCCCGTTACTCTGAGCTTGCCACGGTGGGAGAGATCAGCTAGCCCCACAGCCTGGCGGACGGCGCGATGTTCGGCAGTTGCATCGCCATAGTGGGCGGGCATTTCCCAGCCAGTGAGCTCCTCAAAGGTCGCCCCGAGTTGAGTGTGTTGTGTATGAAGCCGGGATTGTTTCATCGATTTCTCCTCCGACTTGGTGCTTAACGTAGATCGCCCAGAACTGGCGCGATGACTTCGTCCACCAGGCCTTTGGTTCGGGCAGAAAATTCATTGCGGGAGACGATCTTTGTGACTCCAAGCGCCTTGGCACGGTTCCAGGTCTCAACCTCTTCGTGATTGGCAAACGCCAGCGTCGGAATGGCCTTCAATCGCGGATCGGCCTTCAGCCTTTCCAGCGCCTGGAAGGAATCGAGGGCCAGATCGTTCAGATTAAGAATGATCATCCCGGGGTTGGTGGAAAGGGCCTTCTCGACGATATCTTGCTGCACGCGGGCCTTCTCAATGCGATAATCGGTCTGCCGCAGTGCATCCCGGACTTTGGTATAGAAGAAAAGGTCAGTAATGGCGACGAGAATGGTGTGTTGCATGGGGGATGACTTCAGTTCAGTGAGCTGATCAACCGTCCCAGCGCTTTTCGGGCAAGCGCATAATTCGGGTCCAAGGTGAGGGCTTTTTTGTATGAATCGATGGCCTCAGTCCAGTTCCCCTTGCGCTCGTACACGCGTCCAAGATTGAGGTGCGGATAGGCAGGGCTTTCGTAACGCTTGGCTTGCATCGCTTTCTGGAACCACGTAATGGCCTCGTCGAATTCGCCCTTCTCAATCAGATAGGCGCCAATGTCGTTGTAGGGGTTGCCAAAGTCAGGATCTTGCGCGATGGCTTTGTGACATTCCTCAATGGCGTCATCAAGTCGTCCCATGAAACTGTAGGTCCACCCCAAGAACGTGTAGGCCTCGGCAGTCGGATGAGTGGCGATCGACTTCTTATAGAGGTTGACCGCCTCTTCGAGGTCACCCTTCATTTGCCGCTCAAAGGCCTGCTGGAACAGATCCCAGGCTTGGCGTTTATCTTCCTCACGCCCTTCACCCTGTAACAAAAAATCTTGCACGTCCATGGTCAGGCTGTCGAAAAACGTTACCGGTGTCGTGCTCAGCCGCTCAATCCCTCAGCGTACTGCACGGACGCCTGCGGGCTCCCATTTTCTGGGGCGTCGCCAGAGGACTCTTGTGACCAGACTACCGGCCGCTTAGGGTTACGGGATTCGTTACTCTTGTTTCAGTTTCTTTTTGATCAACTCCGCGCCATACCGGCCGGACAGCAGCATCGAGCCAAAGGCGGGGCCCATTCGCGGCGTGCCGTACACGGCGGCGACGGCCAGACCGATAATAAAGCAATTTTGATATACCTCTCCAGTACGGTCCACGACCTCTTCTTCAGACCGTGCGACCCACATGGCACCGTTTCCCGGCACCTTATTGTAAAGGTTCCGTTTGTGAAGGAGTTCGACCACGACAGCATCATGGCCGGTCGCATCAACCACGATCTTACTCTCAAGGGCAATAGGATCCACGTGGATAATGTCATGACCAGCCATCTCGACGGTGGTGCTGTTGACGACGACCCCTTCCAGCAAGCCGTCGTTACGGAGGATCAGGTCCACCACTCTCGTCAGGTTCATCATCTTGGCACCGGCATTGTACGCCGCAGCAATCAGAGCGCCGGTGGCATGGGGAGGATCGACCATGTACATCCCGTCGCATTCCTTGATCCTCTTGCAGGGCACGCCGATCTCCTCGAGGATTTCATTGGCCGGTTCGCAGATGGTCGCCTTGTTCATGAGGTATCCGCCGGACCAAAATCCTCCGCCCAGAGCCAGGCTTTGCTCGACAAGCAGCGTGCGAAAACCCATTTTTGCCAGGTCATGCGCGCAGATAAGCCCGGACGGTCCAGCGCCAACAATGATCACGTCGCTCTCGATCAGCTGATCGAACTCTTTATAGTATTCCCGGGCGATCTGCCGGGTGATGTCTCGTTCGCGTAAGGGAGCTGGTCGTGGTTTGGCCATAGGGCACTCCTACCGGTAGATTTCAGAGCCGGTCTTCTTAAATTCCTCGGCTTTCTCCTTCATGCCGATTTGGATCGCCTGTTGTTCGTCTATCTTGAGTTGGGCGGCGTAGTCGCGGACGTCTTGGGTGATTTTCATGGAGCAGAAATGTGGGCCGCACATCGAACAGAAATGCGACACCTTGGCGGCGTTATCCGGGAGCGTTTCATCGTGAAATTGCTGCGCCGTCTCCGGATCAAGGGAAAGATTGAACTGGTCTTCCCAGCGGAACTCAAAACGTGCTTTTGACAGCGCGTTGTCCCGCGCTTGGGCGCCGGGATGGCCTTTGGCCAAGTCAGCCGCATGCGCAGCAATTTTATAGGTGATGACGCCCGTCTTAACATCTTCGCGGGTCGGCAACCCCAAATGTTCCTTGGGGGTTACGTAGCACAGCATGGCGCAGCCGTACCATCCGATCATTGCGGCCCCGATGCCGGAGGTGATGTGATCGTAGCCGGGCGCGATATCGGTGGTCAGCGGTCCCAGTGTATAGAACGGCGCCTCATGGCAGGCCTCGAGTTGTTTCTCCATGTTGGCCTGGATCATATGCATGGGAACATGGCCGGGCCCTTCGATCATGACCTGCACATCGTGCCTCCAGGCAATCTTGGTCAGCTCGCCCAATGTCTCGAGCTCGGCAAACTGTGCGTCGTCGTTGGCGTCGGCGATCGAGCCTGGCCGGAGCCCGTCACCTAAACTGAAGGCGACGTCGTAGGCCTTCATAATCTCACAGATCTCCTCGAAGTGCGTGTAGGCGAAGTTCTCCTGATGGTGAGCCAGGCACCATTTCGCGTGGATCGACCCGCCGCGCGACACGATCCCGGTCGTTCGATTTGCGGTCAGAGGGACGTATGCCAAGCGCACGCCCGCGTGAATCGTGAAGTAATCAACGCCCTGTTCAGCCTGTTCGATCAACGTATCGCGGAACATTTCCCACGTCAGGTCTTCGGCCTTCCCGTTCACTTTCTCAAGCGCCTGATAGATCGGCACCGTGCCGATCGGCACCGGCGAATTGCGGATGATCCATTCCCGTGTTTCATGAATGTTCTTACCCGTCGACAAATCCATGACGGTATCGGCGCCCCAGCGGGTGGACCAGATCATCTTCTCGACTTCCTCTTCGATGGAGGAGGCAACGGCGGAATTGCCAATGTTCGAATTGATCTTCACCAGGAAGTTACGGCCGATGACCATCGGCTCGCTTTCCGGATGGTTAATGTTGGACGGAATGATCGCGCGGCCGCGGGCGACCTCATCACGCACAAACTCCGGTGTAATATTCCGAGGAATGTTGGCGCCCCAGGAGAACCCCGGATGTTGTTTCGCGCCACCATGACCGTTTTGCGACACGGCCTCGAATTCCGCTTGGCGAGATTGGTTCTCGCGTATCGCGATAAACTCCATCTCCGGCGTAATGATGCCCTTCCGGGCATAGTGTAACTGCGTGACGTTCATCCCCGGCTTTGCCCTCAAGGGCTTGCGGATGTGTTGAAACCGGAGTTCGTCCAGCTTCGGGTCAGTCGCGCGCGCGCGGCCATAGGTCGAGCTGACTTCAGGAAGTTCTTCAACATCCAGACGGCTCAGCACCCAAGGTCGCCGCAATGGCGTGAGGCCCCCGCGAACATCGATCGCGACGGAAGGATCAGTGTAGGGACCTGAGGTGTCGTACACGATGACAGAGGGATTCGTAGATCGCGTTCCATCCGGTCTTTTGGTGGAAGTGAGAGTGATTTCTCGCATTGGTACCCGGACGCCGGACTGAGTGCCATCCACATGGACTTTGCGCGACGCCGGAAAGGGTGCTGTGGTCAATGGAGACGATGGGATGGGCAGCTCATTCCCGTTGATGGATCCGTTCGTATTGGGATGGATGCTCATAGCGATTTCCTTTCGTAGGTGGTCGAGTACATGAGGCCAAATGCGTGCAGCACCTGCCACTAATAAAAAAGCCGCTTTCCCAGGAGTAGGGAACGCGGCTGAATCCTCACAAGATCCGCTGTCGTCCGGCTTCCCTACGCTGGTATTACCCAGGTCAGGTTGTGAGGGTCGTCCGATCGTTCGGACTCTCAGCCTCAAGGCACCCCTAGCTCTAACTACTGGAGCTGATGGTATTACTCGGGGGTGAGTGAAGTCAATCGGCTATTAGACCCATTCCGTCTGCTATCCTTTGGGGGCGGCTGACTAGGACTTTTCCTCGGAGGGCCATTCATTGATTGTGCAGGGAGCCTATCGTAAAATGATATGCTTTTTCATTCGGAGGAAGGTGTGACAGCTACCGCGATATTACCCAGATCGATCGTCGAATATCAGGCGCTATCAACGGAAGAATTGTACCGCCGAACAGTGGCGGCGAAGCAAGCGCTTGGTGAGCGAGTCATGATCCTAGGCCATAATTACCAGCGGGATGAAGTGATTCAGCATGCGGATTTCCGTGGTGATTCGCTCCTGCTCGCCAAGCTGGCCGCCGAACGGTCCGAGCGACCGTACATCGTCTTTTGCGGCGTGCATTTTATGGCCGAGACCGCGGACATCCTCAGCCGTTCTGGGCAAACGGTGATTCTGCCCGATATGGCCGCCGGGTGTTCTATGGCCGATATGGCGGCAATTGAGCAGGTTGACCAGTGCTGGGAAGCGTTGGGACGCGTGGTTCCCGTGGAAGACACCGTCATGCCGGCGGTCTATGTGAACTCCGCGGCGGTGCTTAAAGCGTTTTGCGGAGAACATGGGGGGATCACGTGCACGTCTTCCAATGCCAAAGCCGTGATCGACTGGTGTTGGGCCAGGCGAGAGAAGATCCTCTTCTTTCCCGATGAGCACTTGGGTCGTAACACGGCGAACAAGATGGGTATCCCTCGAGAACAGATGATCGTGTGGGACCCCTATCAGCCCAACGGCGGAAACACCAAAGATGCCATCAAGCGAGCCAAACTAATCCTCTGGAAAGGTCACTGCAGCGTCCACCAAATGTTTCAACCGGTTCATGTGGATTACTTCCGTAAACAGTATCCGGACGGCAAGGTCATCGTTCACCCTGAGTGCCATGAAGATGTTGTGAATAAGGCGGATCTCATCGGATCGACGGAGTTCATCATTCGCACGGTGACGGCCGGACCGGCCGGCACGACGTGGGCGGTCGGTACAGAACTGAATCTTGTGAATCGATTGAAGCACGAACTCACCGACAAAAAAGTGTTCTTTCTGTCATCCACGGTCTGTCAGTGCGCCACGATGTTCCGGATTGAAGCGGCAACTCCCTGGTGGGCCATGGAAAATCTGGCCGCAGGGCAAATGCAAAAT
>CAZNBG010000057.1:0-11155 GCA_964570915.1 uncultured Nitrospira sp.
CCTGTAACCCCCAGATCCGTAGTCTGGTGCTCTATCCATTGAGCTACGGGCGCATGCCGAATCACTGCTGCGGTATGAGTCTGAGGGACAGGGCTCGCTTGAGGACGATGGTGACGGATGGAGTCTCGTCTCAGCACCCAGCGCGTCTGTCTCAGTACGTACCAGAGGAAGTGGTTATACAGTTCCGGGAGAGAAGGGGTCAAGTGAGGATCGGCTGAAAGCTGGATCAACTGGCACGCACGGACGGGTGGGAGAAATGAATTGGGGGCTTCCTACGCCGTAGAAAGCCCCCAATTGACTAACCTTGCTGGATAAGGTCGGTCTTACTTGCCGCCGCCCTTTTTGTCCTTGCTCTCTTCACCGAAGGTGTCGGCATGGCCGCCCTTCTTCTCTTCCTTCTTGTCGCCGAAGGTCTCATCGGCCTTGCCCTTCTTCTCGTCCTTCTTCTCTTCGCCGTAGACCACCACGTGGCCGCTCTTCTTCTCTTCCTTCTTCTCGCCGGCGAAGGCAGGCGCGCTGAAGGTGACTGCCACTGCCACTGCCATAACTGCCATCAACATGCTCTTCATTATGAGATACCCCCTGTAAGATAGTTGTAAAAATGTGTGCCATTCGTCGGCACTTGGGAGACATATCAGCAAGGGTAGTGCCGTTCCGATCTATTCACAACATGAAACCTAGAGCTCTGGGTAATCAGTGAGTTACAAAATCTTTCTCATAAAAGCGCGAATGGATTTCCCTACAGAGCGCTGTAGCAGAATGGTAGAGGCCTGACTAAACTGCCTCATTGAGCGCGTTCGGAAGCGAGTTGGTCTAGGTAATTGCCTAGGCGAGAGAAACTGTTCGGATTTGTCCAGAAACGGGTGAGAGAGGGAGATCGGTATCCCGCTGCGAAGCGGCTATTTTCCCAGCCGTCTAGGCTGCGCGCCGGTATCATCCGCCCGAAATGACCGGTCGGATTTCGATCTGATCCTTGTCGGAGAGCATCTCATCTTCGGTGACCAGTTCGTCGCCACGAATCACCAAGTGTGCTTCGACGACGAGATTCAAGTCGCGCAGGAGCTCCTTGACTCGTTTCGGACCTTTGACTTCGATCGATCGGGAAGGATGATTCAGGTGTACTTGCATGGGAGGATAATAGTCGGGACAGCGATCGCGGGGCAAGGGGTTTCAGGGGAATGAGAGCGAACGTTCAACATCTCAGGGAGGGCAAAGCCAACTAGCGCGAAGCTGAAAACTTGGCTTTGGCGTAGACGAGGCCTTCGTCCAATGTGGCAAAGGCTCCGTCCAGTTGAGCTTCGTAGCACTCATCGAGCAGCCGGCCCATATCAGGGCCAGCCGGGACCCCCAATTCCAGCAGGTGACGGCCCATCACAAGAGGAATAGGACCCTGATGATCGACCTCCAGCTGTTTTGCCCGGGTCAGCAACCACTCGCCGGCGGGAAACCCGTCAAACTCTTTCGGCGGACGGCCTGCGTGGTCAGCCCGTGCCACGCGCACTAAACGATCGATACGTGTGACCTGTCTGGCGAGTCGGCGGATCGCGCTGTCCGATGCCCTCGCGTCATAGAGCGCGCGGGGTCGAAGGTGACAACACACCAGGGGAAGCACCTCGTCGACCACGTCCTGCTGGGTGGTCAGCCGCTCGAGAAAACTTCGTGTGGGGGCCGCTCCGTCCGCTTCATGTCCGCGCGAACTGATGCGCCCAAATTCCTCGACGGTCGTGTTCGGCTTGCCGAAGTCGTGACAGAGCACGCCCAGACCGACGATGAGGTCGTCCTGGTCATTGTCGGTTCGTTCCGCAGCGAACCAATCCAAACAGTGCAGGGTGTGAATCCAGACGTCGCCTTCCGGGTGCCACAACGGATCTTGCGGACAGTCCTGTAGCGCCGCGAGCTCCGGATAGAAGTGGAGCCATCCGCAGTCCCGCAAGACATGCAGGCCGATAGAAGGCTTGACGCCTTGGAGCAACAGTTTCTTCCATTCCTCCCAGAGTCGTTCGCTTGGTTGCCGGTCTTGGGACAGGGTTCGGCACAGAGCCACCGTTTCCGGCGCAACGGTCAATTCAAAGCGGGCGGACAACTGCATCCCGCGCAGGACTCGCAACGGATCCTCGGCAAACCGGTCTGAGACATGACGCAGAACGCGCGCGCCAAGGTCCTCGCGACCGTTGAACGGATCGCGAAGCTCCATGGTGTCCGGGTCCCACGCCATCGCATTGATGGTGAAGTCGCGTCGTGCCAGCGCTTCGTCGATCGGCATACCGGGATCGGCTTGCCGTGCGAGGCCCGCGCCGGATGTGTCATCAACGAGGAGACGCGAGGGAAGGGAGATATCGACCGGCAGGCCCTGCAGTTTGAAAACCTCGAACGCTTTCCCGACGAACTGGACGGTGAAGTGCTCGGCGAGCAGTGCGTGGACGTGGCCGGGCGGGAGACCGGCGACTTCGATGTCCAGATCGCGGGGCTGTCGACCGAGCAGAAGATCGCGTAGACAGCCGCCGACCAACCAGGTTCTCCCGCCTCCGCGACGGATAGTGTGTTCGAGACGACGAAGGGTAGTCGCCAGTGCGGGGTCTTCGAGACGAAAACGCGTCGGCACCTAGATCCCCGCTTCGCGCAGGAACTTTGCGGCTTCTTCCGGCGACACCGGATTGATGTAAAAGCCCGTGCCCCACTCGAAGCCGGCAACCTGTGTCAGCTTGGGGATGATCTCCAGATGCCAGTGGTAGTAATCGCCGGTCTTTTCATGGAGGGGAGAGCTATGGAGGATAAAGTTGTAGGAAGGGCGTGCCAGGACCTTATCCATGCGCCGGAGTGATTCCGAGAGGATAGGGGCCAAGAATTCGAACTGCGACTTCTGGCTCTCCTCAAAATAGGCGGCGTGGCGTTTGGGAAGGATCCACATTTCAAACGGGAAGCGCGGCGCGAAAGGGGTCATGCAGATGAACTCAGGGTTCTCGGCGACGATGCGATCCCCATCGGAGAGGTCCTGCCGGAGGATGTCGCAGTAGATGCAGCGTTCCTTCTTCTGGTAGTGCGTGCGGCATCCGTCAAGTTCCTCCTGCACGTTGGTCGGGACGATCGGCAACGCGATCAGTTGGGAGTGGCTATGCTCCAGCGTGGCACCGGCGGAGGCGCCGTGGTTTTTGAAAATGAGAATGTAGCGGAACCGCAGATCCTTTCTGAGGTCGAGCATGCGGTCGCGATAGGCCCACAACATGTCCTCGATTTTTTTGGCCGTCAGATCGGCGAGGCCTTCGACATGGTTGGGCGTTTCGATGATAACTTCATGGGCTCCCACGCCGTTCATGCGGTCATACAGGCCGATCCCTTCCCGGTCCATGTCCCCCTCGACCTGTAGCGCGGGGAATTTGTTGGGAACCACACGCACGGTCCAGTTGGGAGAGTTGGGTGAGGCCGGTTGTGGCCGATAGGCCATGATTTCTTTTGGCGTCAGCCGCTCCTGTCCGGGACAAAAGGGACAGAGGGCTGTGGAGATCGGTCGGGCCGGCTGGAGCGTGACGAAGTCATGCGGGCGGCCGCTCCGTTCGGTGGAAATGATCACCCAGCGACCGACAACGGGATCACGTCTCAGATCCGGCATGATGGCTCCACAATCTTCAAAAGTTTCGAGTGCCCAGTGTTCCAGAGAGAGAACAATTTCACAACTTAAAACCGGCCCTCAACATGGAGCGGGGTTCCTCTTAGACTCTCCACAGTCCTGCTTCAAATTCAGGCCCCGGCACCGTGAGGATGGCCGGGCGTTGGCCGGGGTAGCGGGCCACTTCAAGCCCATGTTCTCGGACGACGATCGCCATCTGAACCGTCTGCCCTTGTCCCAGGTGGAGCTCTTTCCAGGGGATGGCCAATTCGAGAATCGAGCGGAAGGCGATCGACCGATAGGAGCCGATCTCCTGCCAGGCTTGCGGGTCGGTCTGGTGAGACAAGAGAAATTCTCCCGGCCCCGGAGAAGCGAGCGAGAAGGTGAGTCGAAACGTCGAGTGTGGTCCTTGCAACGTGATGTCGACTTCCAGGCCTTGTTTCTTGGCAGCCGTCTCGTCCGGATCGAACCGTATCACAAATTGGTCCTGGGTCCAGCCGAAGCGGATTGCGGTGAAGAGTCCGTCGGCCTTCCACATGGCTCCAAGCGGAGGTTGGGTGCCGATGCTGCCGGCACCGCGCCACTCGAAAAAGTCGGTCACCGTGCCATCGATCGTCGGGGTGAGCAGCGCAACCGGCTGCTGAACCACATCGGATTCGGAGACGGGCGTCCTATTGCAGATTGGGAGGTTCAATTGAGCAGGAGGCGGCGCTCCCATATGCGTCCAGACGTTGCGGAGATGCGTTCGAAAGAGCCGGTCGAATTCCGGCTTGAAATCGGTATCGAAATCGTCGCCGTACCACCAAAACCAGTCACTGCCTTCCGCGGCATGGAGTTCCCGCCACGCCGCCTGCGCGCGCTCAGATGGAAGATCCGGAGCGCGTTCCATCAGCTGTGTGCGGGTGTGACCGAGAAGGTCCCACCCGCGATTGTCTTCATAGTGGCCGATCCAAATCTTGTAGTCGGAATTGATCCAGGATCCGGAATGGAGACTGGGTAGGTGCTGTCTGGGTGGAACGGACGCGATCGCGTCGGAAATCGTTGAAGCCTGGACGGTGATCTGTCCGGGTTTCTCCAGATTGCGGCTGGTCAAACTCTCGTACAAGAGCGAAAGAAATCGTTCGCCGCCGTCGTGATAATGTTCCCAAGGGTTTTCACCGTCCAAGATAATGGCGATGACGAGCCGATCCTGCGGCGCATCATGGATGATGCCTCGAAGCCGTCGCGCGACATCTTCGGCAGCAGACTCGGGTGTCGTTTTATGGTAGACGAATCCGAACGCGTCGGAGATCTCACGGTCGCGGAAGAGGATGGTCAGGGATTGTTCGCCTTCGCCAATATGGTACGGTTGGTAGAGGGCCGAGTGCCGGTGCCATGGCCGGCCGCACATGGCCAGGGTACGGGCGAGGATGCCTTCGTCGGTCGCCAACCAGCGCAGGCCAGCCTGGTGAACGAGGGGAAGCATTTCGGGACAGACCGACCCTTCGGATGGCCAGAGGCCGGTCGGGGGGCGGCCGAAGGTATGTTGGTGGAAACCGACGGCCTCCCGAAGTTGGGCCGCTGCATCTTCAGGCGCGCGGAAGCGAGCCGGCAGAGGGAGGTCCGGTCTGGCGCGCCGGTTGATGTCTGTATCGATGACCAGCGGTAAAATAGGATGAAAGAAGGGAGTCGTGGTCAGTTCGATTTGCCCCTGTTCCATGAGCGCTCGATACCGGGGCACGATTTCTTGGACGGCCGCGCGCTGGAGCGCCAACATTTCCTGTTTCTCGTCCTCTGTGAAGCCACGATTTTTCTGGCGTAGGGCGGCCAATCGTGGATATTGTCGAACAGTGCCGTACCCGAACCAGGCAAGGTTGTGCCACACCTGCAGATCCAACAGTTCTTGTGTGGAAAATTGACGGGCGACGCGGCGGAGATCATCCCCATGAAGTTCCAGTCCGCGTTTGACCAGCAATTCATGGTACCGTGGATAGGGGCGTACCATTGTCGCCCAATTGGCTGAAAAGAAATGCCGGACGAGAAAGGCTTTTTCCTCAAGGGTCAGGTCGGCCGCCGGTCGTTGCGCGTGTTCAAGAAACAGATCGAGGACCGTACCGCCTGCGACTTCTTCAAGTTGTAAGAGGAGCGACGGGGTAAAGTTGAATGTCGATCGGACCGCTGGAAATTGTTCCAGGAGATAGGCCATATCATAATAAGCTTTGGTCGCATGCAAACGCACCCACGGCATACTGGCTGACCCCGCCAACGGGTCGGTATAGTACGGCTGGTGCATATGCCAGAAGAGACACACGTGGACGTGCTTCATCGATACCGATTTCCCTTCATTTTTGGCAGTATGTCATAGGGAGTATAGGCCTGCAATCAATGAGCCGGATTTTCCACGTATCAAGGGTGAAGGAATAGGATGATGATCTTGTTACGTTATTGGGGGCCGGTTTGTGCCTATGCGGCGTTCATTTTTTATATGTCATCTCAGTCTCATCCCGAAGAACACCTCCCGTCGTTCGTCACCCTATTCAGTGACAAGGTGATTCACGTCGCGGCCTACGCGGTACTTGGGGCGTTGTGCTATCGGGCTCTTCGCGGCAACCGAAGCGACTGGTGGAGACAGCAAGCGATTCCCATGGCTATCCTGCTGTCTTCGCTCTATGGGATTAGTGACGAGATCCACCAATCGTTCGTTCCTTTGCGGGACTCGAGCTGGCTCGATTGGCTGGCGGATACGGTCGGCGGCACGATCGGAGCGACCGCCATGCATTGGGCGTACAACCTCAGGCCTGCGCGCTCCCTTCCGGAAGCGCAATCATAGCCTCGAGCGAATCCGGCGTCTTCGTGACAAGTCGCAGGCGGCTCGCTATAATTTGCCGAGTATGCCGACGGTCAACACGACTCCTTCCAAGGCTCCGCTGTCCCCACCGGATCCAACCCATATCGCAAACACTGTCGAGACTCACCTTCCTCCGGGTCTCGGCTTGAGGACCGTGACGCCATTGGCCGGAGATGCCTCCAATCGGCGCTATTATCGAGCGACCCTTGCCGGTGGGCCGCCGCATTCCGTCATCGTCATGCAGTTGGCTGAACCGGAAGGATTCAAGCAGTCTGAAGAGGCGGTGAGCAGCTCGATGCACAAGATCTCGGAACTGCCGTTCGTCAACATCATGTCGCATTTGACTAAAATCAATGTCCCGGTGCCCGCGCTCCACTATTATGATCAGTCCGGCGGACTGCTCTATCTGGAAGATTTCGGAGATGTGACCTTGGCGGAGGCCGTCAGCCGCGCAGATGCGCCCGGCTTGGAGTCTCGCTACAAGCAGGCCATCAATGTCCTGGTGCAAATGCAGATCAAGGCGACGACGCCGGCGGATCCGAAATGTCTGGCGTTTCACCGTAGTTTCGACGTGCCGTTGCTGATGTGGGAGTTCGATCACTTTCTTGAGTATGGGATCGAAGCGCGCAACGGAAAACCGCTGTCCGACGTGGATGCGTCGGCCATTCGCCGCGGGTTCGAGAACATTGCGGAACAATTGGCCGCCCAGCCGCGCGTCTTCACGCATCGTGACTATCACTCCCGCAACTTGATGGTGGATGGGCTGCGGCTTGGAGTGATCGACTTCCAGGATGCCTTAATGGGACCGGCTACCTACGATCTGGCATCGCTCCTCCGGGATGCCTACATTCAGCTTGATGAACCCCTCGTCGACGATTTGGTGGAGTACTATCTCGATCAACTGGCTGAGCGGCGTTTTGTCTGGACCAATCGTGCTGCATTCCGGCGCCTGTTCGATCTCACCAGCATTCAGCGTAATCTAAAGGCAGCCGGGCGGTTCGTCTACATCGATCGGGTCAAAGGCAACCCGAAATTTTTGACGGATATTCCCCGTGTCTTGAGCTACGTTAGACGCAATCTTCAAAAATATCCGGAGTTGGAAACACTCCGGAGACACCTCATCCCGTATGTACCGGAGCTGCAATAAACGGTGCTGGGTCAGTATACTCAGTCCGTGATCGGCTCGCTCCCGGCAGTCAAGCCTCAGGACTGACGAGATGTCGATGAAGGCCATGATCCTTGCGGCTGGTCTTGGAACCCGCCTCCGACCGCTGACCAATACCATTCCGAAACCGTTACTGCCGGTTGGAGGAACTCCGCTTATAGTCTGGAACCTGCTGTTACTGAAGCGACACGGATTTCATGAGATCGTCATCAACCTTCACTATCTGGGCTCAATGATCGAACAGGCCTTGGGCAACGGCTCGAAATACGGGGTTCGGATCACCTATTCACGTGAACCGGTCATCCTGGGAACGGGCGGCGGAATCAAACAAGCCGAGCCTCATTTTTCAGGGGAGCCGGTTTTGGTTCTCAACGGTGATACGCTGGTTGAATTGGATCTCGAGGCACTCCGCGATGCTCATCTCACACGCCGAGCGGCGGCGACGTTGGTGCTCCGGGAGGATGCGGAGGCTGTCCGCTGGGGGTTGGTGGAGATGGGGGACAACGAGCAGATCCTGCGCATCACGGGAAAAGGCCGCGTTGGGTCCTTTTCGACCGTCCCACGCATGTTCGCCGGGATTCACATCTTGGACCCTCGGCTCCTCCAACAGGTTCCGATGGGGGTAGCCTCCTCGATCGTTGATCCCTATGTCGCCGCGATCGAGCGAGGAGAAGCGGTACTGGGCTATGAGCTGCACGGCTACTGGTCGGATGTCGGAACAGTTGAACGCTACGCGCAGGCTGAGAAGGATGTCCGAGCAGGACTGATTCGTCTGGAAGACCGCTCTCCGCTCGAACCGCGTCTTCCGCGAAGCTGAAATGGGTTTCGGTCGGATCACGTCTTCCGGCCAATGCCCAACGCCCAACGCCTAGTTGGGACTTCTAGACTTTTTGCTGTTTGAGCAGTCGCGCGAGATAGGTTCGCTGCAGCTTCAGTGATTCGGCCGCCTTTGTCTGATTGCCGTCTGCCTGTTCCATCGCGCGCGCAATGATGTAGCGGCTATGGTGTTCCATTGATTCGTGATAGGGCAGGTCCAGATACGGCAATGCGGAATCGTTGCTTTTCCGGAGATCGGCGTCATCCGCGAGCAGAGCCAGCATATCCGGCTCAATCGTATCTTTTGGACTCAAGACGACGGCGCGTGCGATGGCATTGTCCAATTCCCGAATGTTGCCCGGCCACGGATAACGAGTCAACGTATCCAACGTCGCCGCGCTGAGCGCCATGCCGGGTCGTTTCGCATCCCTCGCATGGCGCTCCAGGAAGAACTGCGCAAGGGCCGTGACGTCTCCTTGTCGCTCACGAAGCGGCGGCAGTGTCAGGGTCACGACGTTGAGCCGGAAATACAGATCTTCGCGGAACTGGCCTGTTCGCACGGCCTGCCGGAGATCCTTGTTGGTTGCGGCGATAATGCGAATGTTCACCGAGACCGTCTTGGAGCCCCCCACCCGTTGAAACTCTCTGTCTTGCAGGACCCGAAGCAGCTTGGCTTGCAGAGGCAGCGACATGTCTCCGATCTCGTCGAGGAACACGGTCCCCCCGTCGGCCATTTCCAGCTTTCCCTTTTGCTGTCGGTCCGCCCCGGTAAACGCGCCGCGTTCGTGTCCGAACAGTTCATTCTCGAGCAGCGTCTCCGTCAACGCGACGCAGTTGATCACGATGAGCGGCATGGCGTTCCGAGGGCTCCACTGATGGATCGATCGAGCGAAGAGTTCCTTGCCAGTCCCGCTTTGGCCAAGAAGTAAGACGCTCGCATCGGATTTGGCGGCTCGCTGGGCCGCGTCCACGACGGACCGCACGGACAGGCTGTTCCCGACGATGGCGGCATAGCGGCCGTCAACCTCGGAGCGAAGATACGCGACTTGCCGTTGCAGCGAGTCCCGCTCCAAGGCCTTGCGGATCACGAGCAGGAGATGGTCTTTGTCGAGGGGTTTGGTCAGGAAGTCGTACGCCCCTTCTTTCATGGCGTCCACGGCCGCTTCAATGGACCCGTGTGCCGTCATGACGATGACGGGGAGGTTCTCCGCCAGTTTCATTTGCGAAAGACGTCTGAGCACGTCGAGACCTGACAGCTTGGGGAGCGAAAGATCCAGTAAAACCAACTGGGGAGACTCGTGAACGATCTGGTCCAGTGCGTGCTGCCCCTCAAAGGCAACGGCAGTTTCATACCCGGAAGCTTGTACCCGATCCTCGAGCATCATGACGATGTCGGGGTCATCGTCGACGATAAGAATCTTCGCGTGCATCAGGACCGCTCCCTGCCAATAGTCATCGGTGGGCAATTGTCGGCGAATCGGTCACGGCAGTCGTTCCTGCCATGAATGAGGAATGTCCGAATCACCGCCTTCAACGACTCATCACATTGAGCACGAGCCCCGTCAACGGCTTCGGGTAAAAGTATGTGGATTTGTGCGGCATCCGTTCACCGGCCGCCGCGACGGCTTGGACTTCACTAACCTTCGTGGCGTTCAACAGGAAAGCACCTGTCCCTGTTCCGCGTGCCACCCAATCGAGCGCTTCGTGATCATCTTTCGTGTACAGAATGGCTTCTTGTTCCTGTTGAGTCGGGCAGAGCTTGGTCACGATAAGCTGTTGCAGCAGCGACACGTCGAGTTTGGCGCGCGGTGATGCCTGAGCAGAAGGGCGATGGGCCGGCTTCAGCGTCAGAGTGACGTATCGCTCGTCGTCTTGCCGGGTCAGGCCAAACACCGGAGCGTTCTTTCCTTCCGTCCTCAATGCGGCCAGAAACTGGTGGCGCGCCTGACTCTGTGTGGATGGAGTATAGGGAAACTCTCGAAACTCGAACATCTCCCCGAGCGACTGCTTGATCTGGTCCAAGGAAGGCAGGGGAGTGGTCGCCACCCGGTGTGTCGGCAACACCGTCAACCCCGGATCTTCAAGCTGGGAGAGCAACATCAAGACTGAGTCGTACGGCTGTAGCCCGGCCTGAGCGCTGTCCCGCTGTCGACGGAGTTTTTGATAGTTCAACGCGGTCTCATAGCGGTGATGACCGTCTGCAATGAACAGCGGCTTACTCCGCATCGTATCGGTCATCTGTCCGAGGAGGGCCGCATCGGTCACGGCCCACAGGCGTTCGCGGCAGCCGGCATCGTCTTGAAAATCGTAGAGCGCAGGGTTGCCTTTTACTTCGGCTTCCAGGAGTCCCATGATGGCACCGAGCGGATCGGAGTAGAGGGACCAGATCGGGCTGAAGTTCGTCTGACAGGCTTCGATGAGGTTCAGCCGATCAGTTTTCGCCGCGGCGCGCGTATTCTCATGCGGATAGATATGCCCGGAGTCCAGGGCCTCCAGCTTTGCCAGGGCCAGGAACCCTCGTAATACCTTCTTGGGCGCATCCGGCGCTGAGTAGGGAGGGCTGTATTCGATCGTGTGGTAATAGACGGCCGGCCGCTCGTCACGCTTGAGGATGCCGTCTTTGATCCAGGCTCGGAGGGCGGCGGCTGCGCGGGTGTACCGGTTGTGAGCAGGGCTATCGCCGGTTTGGTCGAGTCCTAATTCCATGCGGATGATATTGTGGGGATGCCGCTCGTGGAGCCGC
>CAZNBG010000058.1:0-10591 GCA_964570915.1 uncultured Nitrospira sp.
GAAATCGGAAGCCGCGTCCTTGTGCCGTTTGGACGGATGATGCTGGAAGGGGTTGTCATCTCGCTGAACAATCACCTTTCACTCGCAATGAAGCCTGCTGCTCTTAAAGAAGTCCGTTCGCTCGTTCAGGACGGACAAGATTCTACACTCCCTCCGGCGCTGTTCGAGCTATCCCGCAAGATTGCAGACTACTACGTTGCGCCCTGGGGCCAGTGTCTTCGGCTTGTATTTACCCCGACGGCCACGAGGAAACTCCCGCCCACACGATACGTTGCCACTCAGCAGGGTCACGAGGCATTGGCGACCGGGAGTTGCCCCGACGACCTGAGGCCGACTCTCGAGCGAATTGCTCGCCGAGCTACGGGAGTCTTGTCGTCTACTCTTCAACCGACGCACCAGAGAGCCTCCTCTCTGAGGATCGATGCCCTCATCACAAAATCGTGGATCATGCTCGTCCCTTCGAACGGCACTAACCTCGGTCCTCGAAAGCGGCATGGGACACTCATGGTGGACGAGCATGATCGCGGAACGCCGATGCAGACTCTTCTGCCTACAGAAGGGCTCCCGGAAGTGGATTCTGCTTGGGGAGCTCATGTTGCCCATTGTCTGCAAAGTCACCGCATGAGGAAAATCGTTCTCCATGCTTCATGGCAGCATCGAATCAGAAGGCTTGCCGACGCCATTCAACAGGCGCATGCGATGGAGCGGTCTACCATTGTGCTTTGCGGCGAAATCGCGAGAGCGGTGTGGTTGACAGACTTGCTCTCAACTCTCACGGTCCTTCCGATCACCCTCGCGCACTCATCGTCAAAGTTTGACCAGTGGCAACCGGGACAAGGGCCGACTCCATCGATTGTCGTGGGAACCCGCTCAGCCATCTTTGTTCCTCTTCAGTCCATCGGACTGATCTGGGTGGACGGAGAGGAAGATCCAGCACTCAAAGAGCCTCAAGAGCCTCGCTACCATGCCCGAGTGGTGGCCGGTCTGAGAGCTGAAAGTGAACAGGCGCTCCTTGTCCTCGCTTCGGCCCATCCATCCCTTGAGTCACGGTTTGACACCGAAGCCGAGATGTACCACGCTCCTCAGGAGGTTGGTCTAAAACCTCACATTGAGCTGGTTGACCTTCGCCATGAAGCAGGAGGAACGTTGCTCAGCCGAACACTCATCGCGGCGATGCAAGAGGCTCTCGAAAAACATACCAAGATCCTGTTGTTTCTGAATAGGAAAGGGTATGCCAGAACTTTGGTGTGCCGAGACTGTGGCTGGGTACCTCGCTGCCCATCCTGCGCCGTGCCGCTCACGTATTATCGCGAAGCCGGCAAGCTGACTTGTCGCTACTGTGGAAACGCAGATGGATTACCGGATGCCTGCCCCTTGTGCCGTGCATCCCGTCTGAGTCCCGTCGGAGATGGGACGGAGAAGGTTGAAGCTGAAGCTCATCGCCTGTTTCCGCATGCCAAACTTGCGCGGCTCGATGGCGATACACTCCGCCGTCCGGCTTCTGCTCGCTCACTATGGGAACGTGCGAGATCCGGAGCTTGGGATATTCTGATTGGGACGCAAGCCTTGTTTGGGCGGGAGCCACTGCCTCAGCACGGATTGGTCGGGATCCTTCAGGCAGATTCCGGGTTGCACGTCTCAGACTTTCGAGCGGCGGAGCGGACCTATCATGTCCTGGTTGATGCCGTCAGCCTGGCACGTCCGGCATCCACCGGAGGTCGGGTCATCTTACAGACACGGCTCCCGACACATCATGCCGTGCAGGCCGTGTTATCAGGAGATCCCCGTCAGTTTTACGATGAAGAATTTGCCGCGCGTCAGCTTCTGAGTTATCCGCCGGTCTGCCACTTGGCCGATCTTTCGGTCATCGGCAAGGACCCGAGAATTGTCGAAGAAGCAGCCACACGATGGGCCGCGGAGCTTGGACACACTGCCCGCGATCAGGAGCCGATCATCGTTTTAGGGCCGGTGCCCGCAATAGGCGGACGGCCCCAGGGCCATCATCACTATCGCATTTTGGTAAGGGCGACCAGACTCAGTATCCTTAGCCGTCGGGTCCATGATTCTGTCCAACACATGGAGCGAACGTATCACAAAGGACGGATGAAGTTTGCCGTCGACATCGATCCTGCAGAGACTGGATAAAGTCACACGACTTTCTTTTTCTTAGTCGCCCGGGAGCCTGGCACCCTCGCCAATGGCTCTTCGGACAGACCCTGATGCTCCCTGCGTGCCCGGTTGAACAGACCGAAAGAAAACGAAACCCAAAACACGGATGAAAAGAGACCCAATACAACGGCTGAAAGGATCGTTCCCATTTCGGCTTCGGGAAGAGAGTCCGAAGTGCCCTTGAGTTGAATCATCAGCACCACAGGCCAAGCAAAACTCTCCAGGCCGAGCAACAAGGTAGACCACGCCCATATTTCCGTGATCGATTCCGCCTTCACCCATAGAAACACCCCTACGGCCAAGCCCCATCCAAGCACGAGGAGTGGAGACACAGCCCCCCAGATGAGCCAGAACCCGACTACGGTAACCAGAATCCCAAGAAACAGATTGAGGAATCTCATGACGAGGATGTAGCACAAACAACGGGGAAGAGTGTGACGGGACCGTGATGTGATGTCAATGGAAAGAACGGGGAGCCTGCGCGGCAAGCCGTCTAGGCGATCATTTCCTCAGCCACCGTGTCGAGGAGAACCTTGAGCTCGAATGGTTTCTGAAGGGTCCGTCGGGCTCCGAGCATCTTGGCGACATCCAAGAAATTGAGGACGCCGATCGCTTCGCTCCCGCCTGTCATGGCAATGACACGAGAATTAGGAAACTCCCGGCGGAGTCTCATGATACCCTCTAACCCATCCTGGTCTGGCATGAGAATGTCCATAATGACAAGATCCGCCGATCTGGCTCGATAGCGTTCGAGCCCCTCTCTCCCATCACGAGCCTCCTCAACCTCGTAGCCAGCCTGCTCCAAAGCTTCCCGTATGAGCTGGCGAACCTGGTCTTGATCGTCAACGACGAGGACCGACGGCATCCGACACCTCTATCGGTAACAACGATGGTTCCTGACTAACATGAGTCGGCGCAGCGGCGGAAATCGGGGACGACAAGGAGCGGTTCATGTCTCGACGGATCTTCTGTGCCAGCTCGCGAGCTTTGCGCCCAGCCGTGATGACTTGACCGATATGGCGATGGGCTTTGGTCTCGGCCGGAATCAATGCCAGAGCCAACTCACTGAAGCCCAGTACGGCAGTGAGACTGTTGTTAAACTCGTGCGCCATAGCGCCGGTCAAGGGATTGACCACCCCCCTTTCAACAATCGTAGCTAAGAACGACGTTCCTGAGGACTGATGGATGGGGTGAAAAGCGACCTCGATCGGAAATTCTGAGCCGTCCTTTCGAACTCCGTGCAATTCCCGACCCGCCTCTTTAGAATCAGAGGAAGAGGCTGACGGGTCATTGGCACGGATTTCCTGCCGCCACTCACGATCTCGCGATGAAAGCAAGGATTCAACAGGTCGGCCCAACAATTCTTCACGAACATAACCGAATATGTGCTCGATCTTCCTGTTGACCAAGGAAATAGTTCCGTCGTGGCGAACCATGAGCATGCCGTTAGGGACCGATTCCATGGCAGTCTTGAATTGAAGCTCTCGCTCCTCCGCTATCGTCACCACAAGCTTGTAGTCTGTGATGTCTTCAATAGATCCAGACATCCGAATCGGCTGGTCCGTTGAACCTCGCATGAGGACTCCGCGGCAGCGGATAAACCGAATATCGCCGCTGGGCTGGATGATTCTGCACTCGATGTCGTACGGACGATCGGAACTGAGTGTCTCCTCGACGAGGGTGCGAACACGATCACAGTCCTCCGGATGAAGGGCCTTCTTAAATGTGTCATACGTCGGCGGCACCGAACCGGGCTCGTATCCAAAGATGCAGTATTGCTCGGCCGACCATACCTCGGCGCCGGTGCCGATACCCCACGCCCAATGATTCATTTCAGCAATCGCGGGCGTTTGCCCAAGGGCATTCTGAACGTCACGACCTTTGAGATCAGTCTGCTTCCGGCAAGAAATGTCCGAGAAGCAGACTAGGAACGACGCGTTTCCATCCCACATGATGGGAACTGCCGATAGCTCGACATCCACGGCCTGTCCGTCAAGACGCAGGAAGCGCGTTTCAAGCGTCTTGTTCGAATAACTTGACGCCTCAATCTGCACCATCAATGGCCGTGCCACCTCCTGGGAGTCGCAATGGATAATGTCAAAAAAGTGTTTTCCGATCAGTTGTTCGGCCGACGAGGCTCCGAGAATCTTCAGGCCGGTCCTGTTGACATATGCGACCCTTGTCTCAGTCGTGACCAGCATTCCTTCTGAGGCTAGATCACAGAGAAAGGTTGGGGAAGGCATCTTATGCAGATCTGCTTTCAGCTGTCGGATGTGGGAAACATCGTTCATCACCCAGATGACCGACGTGAGCCGACCCGCGCGGTCCTCCACCGGAGTCAACGAGACCTCATTCCAAAATGGCGTGCCGTTCTTACGGTAATGGTGCAGGGACACCCGACAGGCCCGTCCATCTTGGAGGGCCAAGGCAAGTTTTTCTATGGAAGCTCGGTCGGTATCAGGACCGCTTAACAGCGCCGTCGTCTGACCAACGACCTCATGCTCGGCGTAACCGGACAGTATGAGAAAGGCGGGATTGACATAGACAATGGGATGATGGGGTAGCGTTGGATCCGTCACGAGTACGCCGCAATTCGTCGCCGCAATGACCCGTGACTTCAAGACATTCTCACGGCGTTGTCGAATGGCGATCCACAGAGCGAAACTCAGCAGGAGGAGCAACCCTAGGAAGAGACCAGCAATCATGCGGGACAACCTCCCGGTCTGCGTGTAGAGAGTTGTTACGAATACGAAGAAACTGAGGGAAGTCTATAGAAATCCGCGAGGAATGCCCAGATATGAACGTTATTCGCGAGGCTAGATTTTGCCCCTATGAACGGTAGAGCCGAATGCTGTCGACCTATCCTTGTCGTTTCACGAAAAAGGCGGCTGCCTGCGCACGTCGCGTGATGCGAAGCTTCTGAAACACGTTCGCCAGATAGTTCTTGACGGTCTTGTCGCTGAGGCCGAGAGCGACCGCAATTTCCTTGTTGGTCTTCCCCTCGGCCACCAGCGCGACAACCCGCTCTTCCTGGGACGATAGTTGGTCTGAGCCCGGAGTCACCGGCAGATCGTGAAGTCCTCTCAGCCACCGCAGCGCCCGTTCGGTCACACCGGAATCCAAAATCGATTGGCCCCTGGCGACCGAACGGATCGCTTCCAGCAAGCCCGGTGAGTCGATTTCCTTCAGGACGTAGCCATGAGCCCCGGCGAGGACTGCGGCGAGAACGGAATCATCGTCGGCATAAGACGTCAGGAAAATCACCCGTGTGCCCGGGAGCGCCCCGAGAATCTCTCGACACGCATCGACACCGGAACCGTCGGGGAGGCGGACATCCATCAAGATCACGTCGGGCTTCAGCTTCTGCGTTTGCTCGACCGCCTCGGCCATTGTGCCCGCTTCCCCCACCACGGTGACCCCTTGGGTTTGGCCAAGGACCGTCCGAAGCCCCACACGAATGACCTCATGATCGTCGACGAGCAACACTCGAATGGTGTGAGTTTTAGTTGTGAGCATAGTGCGCGTCCTTTGGGAGATCGAGCAGGATCTTCGTTCCCTTGAAAGGTTTTGACTGCAGGGCAAACGAGCCGTGGACCTTTTGAGCCCGCGCCGCCATATTGGCCAACCCATACCCAGTTCCTTGAGCCGACCTCGCATTGAAGCCGACTCCATTATCTGTAATGGCAAGGCGAACCGAACGGCTGAGCTCTCGGAACGACACGGTGATCCGTTTGGCTCGACTGTGACGCAATGCGTTACTCAACCCCTCCCGTACGATATTGATGATATGGAGCGCGTGTTCCGTTGAAAGTCGACGCGCGGCTGTGTTGTCGATTCTTACCATGCATCTAGCCGAAGAAGAACCCGACATGCCTTTCACCATGGTTCGCAAAGCGGTCGGAAAGTCGCCGCCCTGTATGACATGAGACTCTAAGCCGGCGATGAAATTGCGGACCTCTCCCATCACTTGGTTGAGTTGCCCAATCGCCTGATCGAGGGTCCTGATAAATTTTCCGGCCACGTGTTCCGGTTGCTCCCTGATCATCGGTTTGCACGTCTCTAATCCGAGACCAACCGCATACAACGATTGGAGAAGACCATCGTGGAGATCCTGACTGATCCGTTCCCGTTCTTGAAGGGCCGCGCTTAAATCCCGTTCGCGTTGCAAGAGCATTTCTTCCATTCGCTTGCGTTCTGTAATATCGGTGGCGGCGCCAAGCACCATGTGAGCCCGCCCGTGGTCGTCGAAAATCGGCCTCTTGACGGTCTGCAACCAGCGAGTTTGTCCGCTCGCATCGGTGATCCTCTCCTCCGGGATAAAGCGATCCCGCCCCGAATTCATCACCTCACGATCGTTCTGCCGAAAGAACTCAACCTCTTCCGCATTGTCATTGAAGTCAGCATCTGACCTCCCGATCAGGTCTTCGACCGTGGTGCCGTACCAATCAGCGACGGCCTTGTTGGCCATCGTAAAGCGGCCTTCCCTGTCCTTGGCGAAGATGAGGTCCGGATCTGTGTCGATGACCTGTCGCAAGAGTGTATGGGAGCGGTGAAGCTCCGCCTCCGCCCGCTTGCGTTCTCCCACGTCCCTCAGAATCGCGCAGCCGTATTCTTTTCCCTCATACTGCAAGTAGTTGACGGTAACTTCCGCTTCCAAGACACTTCCGGTTCGTGACTGATAGGTTGACTCGAATGTCAGCGATCCTTGCTGCTTCAAGTGATTCCAATGATCCTGCCAATGTTCTACAGGAACACTCGGATCGATATCGTGCACGGTCATGGCGATCAGCGTTTCGCGCGGGTATTCCAACATTCGGCAAGCAGTATCATTGACGCTGAGAATTCTAGCGCTGGAGTCCACCCACAACACCGCCTCGACCGCCCTATCCACGGAGAATTGGGTCAACCGCAGCGCCTCTTCCACCCGCTTGCGCTCGGTGATGTCCTCGATAATGGCGACCATGAAATGATCCGTGGCCCCCGCAAGTGTCAATCGTGTGGCGTTGACCACGACCCAGACGGTCTGGCCGTCTTTACGGACGTATCGTTTCTCTATACGGTAGCCTTGTCGGCGGCCAGTGTGCATCTCGTCAGTGAGTGCCAGGTTCTTGGAGAGATCGTCGGGATGAGTGAAGCGCGCATAAGTTTGTCCGAGCAGTTCCTCCGAAGAAAACCCCACAAGCTTGCAGAAAGCCTGATTCACCTTCACATAGCGTTTTTCTCCGTCCAGCACCGTGATGCCCAGCGGAGCTTCCTCGACCAGCAATCGGAAGCGTTCCTCACTCGCCCGCAACGCCGCCTCGGCCCGCTTGCGGTCGGTGATGTCCTCATGGGCAATCACGACTCCTTCCCCGTCGCCTGCGAGGGCGGTGGCCCGCAGGACGAACCAGCGTTGCTCCGTGAGGGAATGGCAGGGATACTCGATGGTGAAAGCCCCTCGCCGTCCCGTGCGGACCTCTTCGACGCCGTCAAGAATCATCCGCGTCGATCCGTCTTCCTCCAGGGCTTGGCGACAGATACCGAGGTAGTTCATGCCGATTTCTGTGTCCAAGGACAGTGCCGTACCGTTGGCACTTGCGAATCGCCTCCAGGCTTCGTTGACGGCCACAATCGTGCCCGTGTGATTCAGCACGGCAATGTGGGCGGACAATGAATTCAAAATGCCGCGGCCCAATTCTTCGCTCACCCGCAGGGCTTCTTCTGCTCGCTTGCGCTGCGTGATGTCACGGACGAAGGCACAGTGAAATTCCTGTCCTTCATAGGCGAGGAAACTGACTCGAATGTCGATCGGGACGAGCCGCCCATCCTTGGCGCGATGGTTGGTTTCGAAGGACATCGTTTTGTTTCGCCGTGTCTCCTCCCAGAAGCCCGACCACAGGGACACCGGAAAGTCCGGATTGAGGTCGTGCACCGTCATGCCAAGCAGTTCGTCTCCGGAATAGCCCACCATAAGACTGGCGGCTTCATTCGCGTAGAGGATCTTGGCGTGAGGATCGATCCAGTAAATCGCATCCACCGCCTGGTCCATGGCAAACTGCGTCTGACGCAACCGTTCCTCCGCCTGTTTGCGTTCAGTGATATCGGAAAATAGGCCAAGGATGGCCGGCTTGCCGTTCCACATGATCCGTGCGGCTTCAACCTGAACCGGAACAGGTGTTCCATCCATCTTGAGATAGGTTCGCTCGGCGCTATGGACAGTAACCCCGCCAGCAAGCAACCGTGCGATGTTCTCACGGACTTCTTGATGATAGTCTGGATGGATAAACTCAAAAATCGACCGATCCAGAATCTCCTCGGGATCCCTCCCGCCTATGATGACTGTCCCGGTTCGGTTGATGTACACCGTCCGACCTTCACAGAAGACGAAGACACCTGACGGGGAAAGCTCCACCAACGTCCGGTACCGTTCTTCGCTCTCCCGTACGGCCGCTTCAACGTGCTTCAACGCCGTAATATCTCGCCCGATCCCGGTCATGCCGATGAGCCGTCCACTACGATCCTTGAGCACGGCGCCCGTCCAGTGATAGGGAATGGTCCGCCCCTCTTTCGTCACTAAGTGACATTCAACTTCTGCGGTCCCCGCTTCGACCACCTGTTGCATGGCAGCTGCAAGTTTCGGCCGCTCATTTTCCGGAACGAATGTCAGCGCCGGACGGTACATCAACTCTTCGGGAGAATAACCGCTGATGTTCCAGGCGTGCTTATTCCAATTGACGACCTTACCCTCAAGATCCAGGGTATAAATGATGTCGGGGACGGTTTCGGTGACGTTCTGAAGATCATGGAGGGCAACCGAGAGGGTCTCCTCCATCCGTTTGCGATCCGTCATATCGGTATGCGATCCGAGTAGGCGAATCCGTCGGCCATCGGCTTCCGTGACAAACGAGGCTCGTGATTCAATCCACCGGTAGGTCCCGTCCTTGTGCCGCAGGCGAAATTCCTGCCGATAGTCGCTCTCGGTGTTTGTCAGGTAGTCCTGCACATACGCGATCGCTCGATCATGATCATCCGGGTGCAGGCGGGTCTCCCATGTCTCGAACGAGTCCACCAGCTCCGTCTCCTCGTATCCAAGCTGTCGTTTCCATTCCCTGGAAAGCGCCACCTCTTTCGTGTCCGTGTTCCAGTCCCATAATCCAGTACCCGATGCATGGAGGGCCTGTCGGAGTTTTTCTTGCGACGTTCGTAGCATCGCCTCCGCGCGCTTCCGCTCGGTGATGTCGCGTGAATTGACGATGACATTACATCGGCCTTCTGGATCACAGACCGCCCGGCCGATTCCTTCGAAGCTGCGCCATGAGCCGTCCTTGTGACGAAAACGAAATTCCGCAATTTGAGGCGTTCCTAGCTGTTGGATGAGTAACTGGAACTTCTCCGTCACAACGGGAAGATCCTCCTGATGAACGAACTCGAAGGCAATACGCCCATCGAGCTCGTGTTGTGCGTAACCGAGCAATCGCTCGAATGAGGGGCTTTCAAACCGAATCGTGCCGTCCGGATCAAGCACCGTGATGATATCCGAGGAATGCTCAATGAGCGCACGGAAGTGAGCTTCGCGCTGCTGCAGCGCCGACTCTGCCCGCTTGCGATCGGTCACATCCAAGGCTGTTCCGGACATATGAAGAGGCTGCCCGCCGCCGTCGCGGTCAACTTCGCCGCAGCAGTGAATGGTTCGTATCTCACCGTCGGGGCGGACGATCCGGCATTCGATATCGTAGGGAACCGCCTCGGCCACCGCGTCATCGATCGAAGCCAGAACCCGGTCATGATCGTCCGGCAGAATCGCCGACATGAAGGTGTCGAACGTCACCTCTCGTGATCGAGGCTCATGGCCGAAGATGCGGTAGAGCTCGTCCGACCATTGCATGGCGCCACTTGCGATGTCCCAATCCCAACTTCCCAAGTGAGCAAGCGCTTGAGCGACATGGAGGTGACGGGTGCGTTCGTGCAACACGCGGTCCCGTTCGGCAAGCTCACGCGCTAAGTCAGCGACCTGCTGGCGGAGCAGATCCCATTCAGGAAGATGGCTCGTTGGACTCATGATGAGGCTCCTTAGTTGCGCGACATCGAGAGCCGGCTCGGCTCAAGGGATAACCGCCTCCTATCGCAAACCGGTGATTGAGTGTGGTGTTTGCCAAGAACAATTCTTCGCCCCGGGCCGAAAGATACTGGTTCCTAACAAACTGGTGCAAGAGCGTATCAGTGTCCTATGAGAAAGAGAGGAAAGTCTAGATCCAAATGGACCAGAGCCTTCGGAAGCTGACCGTGGGCCGCCGTCCAGATCGATCGCTCCGAAAGCGTGACTGAACCCGCACAGTGTTCGCCACACCCGCTTCAGCGTGCGGGTGATTGGGAGTCACCATCGGTGTCTTTGGGAAGATCGAGCAGAATCCTGGTTCCTTTGTTCGGTTCCGCCCGTACGGCG
>CAZNBG010000058.1:10601-11127 GCA_964570915.1 uncultured Nitrospira sp.
GTCCGCCTATCTTTTGGGCCCGTGCCGCCATGTTGGCCAACCCATGACCGACACCAAGGACCGACCGTGGATTGAATCCGATGCCGTTGTCCGTAATAGCCAGACGGACCGAGCCAATCAACTGTCGCAATGACACGGTAATGCGTGTGGCATGGCTGTGACGGATGGCGTTACTCAACCCCTCCCGTACGATATTGATGATATGGAGCGCGTGCTCGGTGGAGATATGACGCCCCGCTGCGTCGTCGATCCGCACCCGACAGTTGGCCGACGACGCCCCGCACATGGTTTGGACCATGGTTCGTAAGGCCGTTGGGAAGTCCCCGCCTTGCATGAGGTGAGACTCGAGACCCGCGATGAAATTTCGGACCTCTCCCATCACTTGGTTGAGTTGCCCAATCGCCTGATCAAGTGTCGTCAAGAACGGTTCTGCAACATGTTCCGGTTTTTGCCTGATCAGCGGTTTACCGGTTCCTAACCCGAGCCCGACCTCATTCCGTTATTTAAGAATCCACGCGTGGAGTTT
>CAZNBG010000059.1:0-11055 GCA_964570915.1 uncultured Nitrospira sp.
AATGCAAAAACACCGAATGATGCCGTGCTGATCGGCGGGCGGCCGGTGACGATCGCTTAATGGAAAGACGACGTCATCGTTCTCCATGTGCCGATCGGCGCTGAATCCGGTCCGCTGACGCTCAAGCAAGGTGGACGAGAACGGGTACTCGCACAATTTACCGTCCAGGTTCCCAGAACCACCTCTATAAGGCCGGCCAGCGCTCCCATCGGGACGTTGCTGCGCATCAATGGCGAGCACTTTGGGTTTTATTCCGAGAGCGGGTCAACGCCGTACAATTTCATGGATTTCAATACCGGTGAGAATCGAGTCGAGATCGGCGGTGTGCCGGCAGTCATCTATCGCTGGAACGACGACCGTATCGATGTGTGGGTGCCGTTCAGCGCAAAGAGCGGCAAGGTTGTCATTTACCGCAGTGCAAACCAGCCGAATGCGGAGGGTCTCTGTTGCGCCGAACGGGGCACCATGGCGATCGAGGCCGGGGAGTTCAGCCTCGCCACGCCGGTCATTGAGTCGTATGAGCCGAAGGCTGCCGGGTTAGATGACACCGTGACCATAAGAGGACGCGGGTTCGGAACCTTTCTGAAGACAGCTGAACATGCCGATCTGGGGCTGAACCAGAAAGCGTACAAGCGGCGATCCGACATAGAAATCAACGAGCCTGATGAGCATACCACGGTGGTATCGAACGTCTCACGGACTGAAGTCCTATTTAATGGCACAGCGGCGGTGGTGCAGTCCTGGACCGATCAGGAAATCGTGGTCAAGGTTCCGCATCGCAATCTGTACGGAATCGGGAAAAAAGGTGAGTTTTTTGATAATCTCGCCACCGGTCCGCTGGTCGTTCGCCGGGGCTCATGGGACGTGCTTTCCGATGGGACCTGCTGCTCGCCCAAGAAATGGTTGACGCTTGAAGCCGGCGAGTTCACCATCGAAGCGAAGGGACTTCCCGACGCGGGCTACTGGAACGACAACAGACCCGATGCGAGTACCAATCAATAATGCCGCTCCGGTTCCATCTCGGCAGTGCGTATCGGCGTACATTGCTTTTTCCCCTTTTCCTCCTCGCCGCGATTCTGGCGGTTCCTCACGTTTCCAGGAGCGCAGACTCCAACCTGTCTGTCGCGACCCAAGTCAGCAATACGAAGTCAACATTGATGAGTATTCAGTTTCGGACATCTCAACTTGGTTGGGCTGTGGGAAGCGGGGGAACAATACTGAAGACAACCGACGGCGGGAAGAAATGGAAGCGGTTGACGAGCGGAACCGCCGCCTTATTAACCTCCGTGTTTTTTATCGATTCAACCAACGGCTGGTTAACGGGAGATGGAGGGCTGCTGAAACGCACAGCGAATAGCGGGGAATCATGGTCTGCACAGTCGCTGGACATTCAGCAGCCTTTGTACGGAGTCTATTTTACATCTCCCAATATTGGCTGGGTGGTGGGCGGAGGCGGCACGATTTTTCACACAGTCGACGGCGGCCAACATTGGGTGGAACAAGTGAGCGGCACGACGGCGGCCCTCTATGCGGCGCACTTTCTTAATGATCAAAAGGGCACGATCGTCGGCGCGCTGGGGACTGTCCTTTCGACGGACGATGGGGGCACGACGTGGACGCCACAAGCCACGCAGGAAGCCGTCACGCTCTTCGATGTTTTTTTCACGGATCCGACGACAGGCTGGGCAGTTGGCAACGCAGGCGCCTTATTTCAGACGACGGATGGCGGGGCTAAATGGGTCGATCAAACGTTGCCGTGCGGCAAGACCTGCACAAAGGTCATTGATTTGTTGAAGGTTCGCTTCATCAGTCAGCAAGAAGGTTGGATTGTTGGTGAACGCGGAATGCTGTATCGGACAACCGATGCCGGCCTCACCTGGACCGAGGGGAAATCGATCGCCTCCGCCTCGTTATTCGGTCTCAGCTTCCCTAATGCCATGCATGGATGGGCCAGCGGTGAAAACGGGATCATCGTTCAGCTGCACCTAGGCCGCTAGTTTCTCAGTTCATAGCGAAGTGTTCCATCATCCAGGTGGCGTCTGGTCTGATCGTTCCCTTCGCACCGCCAATGTCGGGCTGCGTGAATCACCGCCCAACTCGGGCCGCCATGGCAAAGTGGAAGAAATAGCGGTCCAGGGACGCGAAGTCACTCCCGTAGGTTGTCCCGCCAAACATGGCGTCGCACAGCAGTTCGCGCGCGCGCGCGAGTTCTTTTCGCCGGCCTTTCCATCGGTCATCCGCGATCGTCAAGTCTAGTAGTTCCAGGGCGCGCTCGAAGGCTTGTTCACACCGCTGGGGATCTTTCCCAGACCATCGGGCTGCACGTGCCACATCGCTTCCGACATTGGCCAGTTGTTCGACGAGCGAGAGGGATTGCCATCGTCCGGAGGCTAGTTGTTCGTGGATAGACGCCATATTGCTAGTCCTGCACCAATCGATTGACGATTGCCGTCACAGCCTCACGGATCTCCGACCGCTCGACGTATCGGGAACGGTTTCCTCCAGAGGGGCGCACATTGATCATCGAATCGAATTCGATCCATTCTGAGGCCGGGCGTTCCGGATAAAGGTTGATGCCCCACAGGTTGTTCTGTCGCGAACCCTGCTCTAAGAGCAGGGCTTCCTCGTCGAAATGCAATTCGCCGCCGATTGCCATGATGCCCTGGTCGATATCCATCACTGCCTTGACCATATCGACGAATTGCTGCTCGGCTATAGATTCAGAGAGTCCTTGGTTACGCTCGCTTCTGTCAATTGCAAATTCACAGGAAGAGTGGGACACAGTATTGGAATTGAAGTGCAGAACTAGTAATGGATGCCACGCTATCCCAGCGTGGATGTGAGGGAATGCGGAATGCGATACAATGCTCTCTGCAATCCCAAGAAACAGTACCGGCGGTGGGTAGCAGTCTACTCGTCTGATGGATTCAACAGCGAACGATCTGTTGCGTAATGGTCATCCTCCAATGCTGAAAATGCCAAGAGCAAGTTTCTGGGTCAAGCTGGGTCAGCTGATTCTGTCTGCTATTCTTGTGGCAGTCTGCATCGCTTCCGATGCTCATGCGGGTCAGCAGAGCCATGTCGGTCAGGCAGAGATGGAACGCCATGATCCCTTCGGAGCGGGCTACGACATTCCAGGTCTCCCCTTCCGAGTATTTATGGATCGAGGCACGGACGGGGTGGTCGAAGGGGTTCTCGATGAGGCCGGAACCAATGCAGCTCTCCGGACGGTCATCGAGACCTTCTCTTACCTACATCAGCACCAACCCAACTATCCACGATTCGACGAAGCGGTGAGCAGAGGTTTGGTCGATCGCGTCATCATCCAATCGAGTGTACACAATCATGAGGGAAAGTCCTTTCCGTTCTTAGTTGTGCGAACGGCGGAGCCTGGTCGAGTCAGGCTGCTGATCAGTGCATCGTCCATGAAAGAGGGAGGGTATCTCGGAACGGCTGAACGGTTTGCGCCGGTCCTGGGGCGAGAGTTCCAATGGGTGGTCAGTAAAGCAGATACCGATCAAAAGCCGAAGACCGTCTTCATCGAACGAGATCTCCGGCATGCGCCTATTCGGGCCGACGAGGACATTAAGGCCCTCTCCGGTGAGGAGCGGGTACGGCTGCTACAACAACTCTTCGAGACGTACCTGCGGACGATGGATGATCTGCGGAGTTTGGAGGGGCAGTCCTCCTATGAGATCGGCAGCACCGTCTTGATAACTCCGAGTCAGCCGGACTCTACGACGAAGTTCTATGATCTCCGAATTCGCGACGCCTTGCAGAAGCTTGTGCGCGAGCCGCTATTTCTGGATCGCACACCGTTGGCCGTGGCGAGCCTCCTGAACGGAACGATCTGGACCGTGGCGTTCGTCAAGATCGATCAGCGCGATTGGGCCACCAGGACCAGAGTGCTGCCTGCTGATAAGGCTGTGACGGTTGGGGAATCCGGACGGTTGATTCAACCGGTGGCGATACTGGTCAACCTCCATAGGACGGCGGGCCCAGGCGATTCCTATTATCCCGACACGAAGCAGCTGCCGATGGGCGCGCTGTCTACCGACCAATTGGCGCTCGTCATTGCCAAGGAGATCCAACAGAACATCGTAGAGAAATCACAGACCGGTCACGTTGCTCAGGATGCGCTCACTGCGCCAAAATAGTGCTGCGCCAGGATACAACGGGAAGAGCGGTAGTGCGTATGACGTACCACAAGCACCTCCGTAGGCGCCACTATTGTTACATCGGTGTTAACTTGTGTCAGCTCTAGGCTGACAGCCGCTCCTCGCCTTCCGGGTTTCACGCCTTTCGATCCATCTTATGGTATAAGAAAAAAGTGTCATCCGCCGCCTTCGACCGTGATAACGAATGTGTCCGGTGATGTTGGTACGGTGATTTCTCCAATGATGAGAGGGGGCTTCAGGGTGTCTGAGGTGACAAGGATAGTTCGGCACTTTCGACAAATCCTGCTCTGGCCGATGCAACTCACGCCTATCCGTGAAGATGCGCCGATTCAAAAACACTGGGAACTGTTGCAGTCCACCAATTCGGGCAATCCCTGGCGGGAGGTGGCCGATGAGTTTACAGGCGATGCGTGCCAGTTTCAGGAACGACATTACAGCGAGTTCGTCACGTTTTTGCCCTATGTGCAGCGGTTTCTGTATGGGGAAGGCAAGGGGACCAGCTTGGATGTCCATGAGGAGCCTGCGATCCGTGTCTTTCGTCGAGACGATATCGCCAAGGTGCGGATGACATTTCCCGGTCCCGATACGGCACCCGTGACCTTTACGGTCGCGCACGTGGATCTGTATTTTTTTTACGACATCGATGTGGCGATCCTCGTGGTCGAAATCCATGCAGACGATCTACCGCTGTCGCAGGTCCAGAATTCGCTCTTTCGCTTTGGTCGTTGTTATCCGACCTATTGGGAGCCGGATGGGCATGGCGGTCATTGCCCGAAACAGGTGGAATGGCTCTCTTCAGACGACAAGGTACTTGCCGTGTCGGATTATGAACATCGAGAAAAATATCTCTCGTTCGTCTGCCGGCATCGCTCGCTCAGTCTTGCCTCTCACTGGGAATTTCTCCTCGAACCGCTGGTGCTCCACCATTCAGAAAAGAAGGGCCTAATACGGTATCGGCAGATCGAATACCATCTGATGCCGGTGATGGCCTATCTCACCATGGATGATCCAGGGGCGCTGACGCGCGCGGAGTTTACACGAGTGGGATTGGCCGCGGCGCCGGGCAGGTCTGATCTGTTGCCCTTTTCAGAGCGCTATCTCCGCGACTTCGAAGAGGACTATTGTTACGATCGATATTGGAACGGTCAAGGGAAAGATTCTGCCGGTGCGCGCTTCATGTGTACCGGCCGCGTGTTTACGATGGTGGCGGAGTCCGGAGAACCGGCTTTTGAGGACCGGAAGACCAATCTTGAGCAGTTCCGCCATGAATATTTTCTCCTGTTCCTGATTCCGCATTTTCACAAGGCCGCGTTGTTGATGTTGACGAATCGTCTGGTGGAGGCGATGAATCAGCTCGACCTCACGAAGCTGGATTCGGTTCGGCAGTTCCGGCGCGTGATTCGCCAAATGTTGGGCATCTTTTTGCGGTTCACCCACCGCTACTGGTCCCACCAAGTCTCGGATCACGGGCAGGTGAAAGAGCTGTATCGAATGATCAGCGAGCATCTGGGTACCGATCGACTGTATGCCGAGCTGAGGTCGGAGCTAGAGGACATGAGTCAATACCTCGACAGCGATGCATTGCGTCGGCAAGGCGAGACCATGGTGCGTCTGACCGTCGTGGCCACGGTCGGCCTGATCGGCGTTGCGACGACCGGTGTGCTGGGCATGAACCGGTTCGCTCTGGGAGAAGAGCCGCCCCTGATACGAGTCGGATATTTTTTACTGGTTCTCATTCCCGTCATCGCCGTGACGCTCTATACGGTGCTGAAGTCGAGGCTACTGTCGGAATTCCTGGAGACGCTTGCCGTAGAGCATCGGTCGACCAGAGCGAAGCTGGCGGCCGTGCTGGCAGTGTGGAAGACCAAGCACGGACGGAACTCCTAACCCCGCTCGATACACGTCCGATTCAGAGTAAGGCAGCAGACTCCCACTTCAACGAATGACGTCATTTCAATTCGATCAGTCCGCAGCTGTCCGGCGACATGACAGAAAGAACCGCTCGATGTCGTCAATGACCGAGACGTGCTGTGGGTTCCACCATGTCAGTGCTCCGAGCAGGTCGGTATGATCGACGCCACGATAAATGATTGATTGTACACAACCGCCTCGTTCCGTGATGCGGTGCTCAAGTTTTTCAAGATTGGCGAGCTTCACGGCCGTGTCCCTGTCGCCGTATAACAGCAGCATCGGCGGTTGTGTGCCGTCAATGAAGGTGGTGACCTGCATGTTTGGGTAGTTGTTCGGCGGGCCGAACATATCCTCCAGGTCCGGCTCGTCCGGAGTAAAGGCATACGGGCCGGCCAGACCGACAAAATCATGAATGGTGAGTGCGCGATCTTTTCCTTCGTCGGCCAGGTAATGGGGATCGGCCGCGACCAACGCGCCGAGATGAGCTCCGGCGGAATGCCCCATCAGGTGGATTCGTGCAGGGTTGCCATTCCACTCGGCGATATGGTCGTAGACCCAGGCGAGAGCTTTGGCGCTGTCCTGCCCGAATACCGGAAAACGCACCTGGGGATACTTTCTATAATCGGGGATGACGACAAGGAATCCTCTGCCGGCAAATGTCATCCCGATAAACCGATAATCCTCCTTCATGCCATACGTCCACCGTCCACCGTAGAGGAACACGATCACATCGAATGGCTTCCCATTGGCTTCGGGAGGCAGATACAGATCGAGGTTCTGTGAAGGCTCGGAGCCATACGGCAGATCATGCTCAACAGACATCTCAACGAGGTGGGTGGGGAGATTGACGGCTGTGAATACCGCTTGTGCGCAGGCCGATGTCGCCAGGAGCGAGCCAAGGACCATGATTTGCCAGCGCCTGCTTTTCAGGCCGTTCATTGAAGCATCTCGTTTCGTCACCCGCTCCATGCTTCTTCGTGCGTCCCATACAACTAAAACAGGGTCGCACCGTTCGCAAGTGCTTGACAGTGGTAAAGCGGTTCAGTACAATTTGCAAACCTTTAACGCTCATCCAGTGAGGTGAGTAAGGAGTACATGATGAATCACAGTCCGGCCTTGGCCGGTTTTAATTGGACCTTCTCACACACTGCGGTGAGGAGGTTTTTTTGTGCCTTGAATCTAAGATGAACTTGCTCGCGATCACTTGACTATGACGACTCCTCCGAACCAGCCGGCAGAGCGAAAAGACGAAAAAGTGATCATGGATGCCGGTGACATCTCCCGCGCCATGATGCGCATCGCGCACGAGATTTTGGAGCGCAATAAAGGGGTGAAGGACCTGGCACTGGTCGGCATTCGGACGGGTGGTGTGTATCTTGCTCACCGGCTGGCCAAGCGTATTCACAGTATCGAAGGCGCCCAAGTGCCGATCGGTGAATTGGATATTACATTATATCGTGACGACTTGGCATTGCGGAAGAATCAGCCGATCCTGAGAAAAACTTCAGTCCCCTTCGATATGACAAACAAGGTCGTGGTACTCGTGGACGATGTCCTGTTTACAGGAAGGACGATCCGTGCGGCTATGGACGGACTCATGGATCTCGGACGGCCTGAGGAGATTCAGTTGGCGGTGTTAGTCGATCGCGGCCATCGTCAGTTGCCGATCAAGGCAAATTATATCGGGAAGAATCTGCCGACTTCGCGGGATGAGCAGGTTCAGGTGTTGTTGGAAGAAGATCGTGAGGATGACCGGGTGGTCATCTTGAAGGCGTGAAGCGGAGGATCCCATGAGCCTCAAGCGTAAAGACCTGTTGAGTCTCGCCCCGTTGTCCGTGGATGAGATCACGCTCATCCTGGAAACGGCGGATTCCTTCAAGGAAGTAACCGGCCGAGAAATCAAGAAAGTGCCGGCTCTCAGAGGCAAGACCGTGGTGAATCTCTTCTTTGAGCCGAGTACAAGAACCCGTACATCCTTTGAATTGGCAGCCAAGCGGCTGAGCGCCGACGTGATCAACTTTTCTCCCTCCTCCAGCAGTGTGGTGAAGGGAGAGACACTGCTCGACACGGCGCGAAATATCGAAGCGATGCAGGCGGACATCATCGTCCTGCGTCATTCCTCGGCCGGTGCCGCAGAAACACTGGCTCATGGGGTCAAGTCGTCGGTTATCAACGCAGGCGATGGGTGGCATGAACACCCGACCCAGGCGCTACTCGATCTGTACACGATCCGACAGCGGGGAATGAATTTTCGAGGGTTGCGTGTCGCAATCGTCGGAGATGTGTCGCATAGCCGTGTGGCGCGCTCGAATATTTATGCGCTCACCAAGCTTGGCGCCGAGGTACGGCTGGTGGGTCCGCCGACGATGATGCCCTGCGGCGTGGAAAAGCTGGGAGCGAAGGTGTACTACGACATGGATGAAGGCCTTCGTGGAGCGAACGTCATTATGATGCTTCGTCTCCAGTTAGAGCGACAGGGACGCGCCCTGTTCCCCACGATCCGGGAATATTCCAGGCTCTATGGCTTGACTGCCGAGCGAGTGCGGCTGGCCGATGCCGGTGCCATCGTCATGCATCCAGGTCCGATCAACCGAGGGGTGGAGATTGCGCCGGATGTTGCCGATAGCTTGTCATCCGTGATTCTCGACCAGGTGGCGAATGGCGTGGCGGTGCGAATGGGAATCTTGTACCTCATGTCCGGAGCAAATTAACGAATGTTGATCATCCATTAATGAGGAGTGTGTTGTGTCGATTTTGATCAAAGGTGGTTGGGTTATTGACCCAGGCCGGTTCGTCGGAGTAGCCGATGTGCTGATCGACAACGGCAAGATTGCAGCACTGGGTCCAAATCTTTTGGCACCGGTTGGCAGCCGGACTCTTCAAGCCGCTGGGAAGCTTGTGCTGCCGGGGTTCGTTGATTTGCACGTCCACTTTCGGGAGCCGGGGTTCGAATACAAGGAAACGATTCAGAGCGGCAGTGCCGCGGCGGTCGCGGGAGGATTTACGACCGTCTGTTGCATGCCCAACACGAACCCGGTGAACGACAATCAAGCCGTCACGGAGTTTATTCTGGAACGGGCCCGGTTGGCCGGTCTCGCCAACGTGTTGCCGGTCGGCGCCATTACGAAAGGGTCGGAAGGGAAGGAATTGGCGGAGATCGGTGACTTGCGGCGGTCCGGCTGCGTGGCGATTTCCGATGACGGCAAGCCCGTGATGAACAGTTTGGTCATGCGGCGAGCGATGGAATATGCCTTGGCTTTCGATCTGACCGTCGTGGACCATTGCGAAGATTTGCACCTGGCTGAAGGCGGCTGCATGAATGAGGGATTGGTCTCGACCGAACTCGGGTTACCTGGTATTCCCGCTGCGGCGGAGGATGTGATGGTTGCGCGCAATCTTTCGTTGTCGGAGTTGACCGGAGCGCGCCTGCATCTCGCACATATCAGCACCGCCGGGTCGGTCCGAATGGTACGGGAGGCGAAAGCCCGTGGTATTCATGTAACGGCGGAAGCCTGTCCCCATCACTTCATGCTCACGGAAGAACTGGTGCGCGGCTACAACACCCATGCGAAGATGAATCCCCCGCTGCGCACATGGGCTGATGTCCAGGCGATCAAGGAAGGATTGCGGGACGGCACCATCGATGTCATTGCGACCGACCATGCGCCTCATGCCACGCAGGAGAAGCAGCAGGATTTTACCGAGGCGCCATTCGGAATTGTCGGACTCGAGACGGCACTGCCGTTGACGTTGGGGTTGGTGGAGGAAGGGGTGCTGTCGTTGGAGCAAGCGGTGCAGAAGCTGACCGCTGCGCCGGCTGCGGCATTTGGACTGAAGAAAGGCACACTGGCGGTCGGGGCGGATGCCGATGTCGTGGTGGTCGATCCACAGGAGCAATGGGAGGTGGACCCGGCTAAGTTCCGGTCAAAGAGCCGAAACACGCCGTTTGCCGGCTGGAAGGTGAAGGGGCGGGTGACCACCACCATCACAGGTGGCCGACTCGTATTAGAGGCTGGCGCCGGGGAGCGATAGCACGGTGCGGCGCGTGCCCCGTTGGGGGATGGTGGGCTGCCTCACGTTGGAGTGGCTGGCGCTCGCTGTTTGGGTTGGAGGCATGGTCGTATTGAGCGGAGCCGTGATTCCTGCCGTGTTCAATACATTCGGAGGGCAGGATTCCGGAGGAATGTTTTTGACGCGCGCGTTCGAAGGGTACCATCGGTTCGTGATCGGCGCCGGCGCGATTCTCTGTGGCGCCGCGTGGTTTCGTTGGTGGAGCTCGAATCCAACGGTCGCGGTCAGCCGGAGTGAGATGATCGTGCTGGCCGTTATGGTGGCGATCGCCGGGAGTATTATCGTGGTGCTGCATCCAAACGCCGTCACTCTTCAAACGCAGGCGTTCGCGGTGAAGGATGAGACCACCAAGAAGGCGGCTTTGGAGGCGCTGTTTCGTGTGCTGATGCCGATCAGGACGCTGTACATGATCAACCTTGTCTTGGGCCTGTTGCTCATCGGCATCAGGGCGAAATATGTGCTCGATCGGGATGGAAGAGGACTGTGAAAAAAGCGTTGTTAGCACTGGCGGACGGAACGGTATTCGAAGGTCGCGCTCTTGGCTATGCGGGCGAAACGGTCGGGGAAGTCGTCTTTAATACGGCCATGACCGGCTATCAGGAGGTCCTGACCGATCCGTCGTACAAAGGGCAGATCATTACGATGACTTGCCCGCAGATCGGCAACTATGGTGTGACGCCGGAAGACATCGAATCCCGTCGATCATGGGCGGAGGGGTTCGTGGTCATGGAAGCCAGCCGACTGGTCAGCAACTGGCGGAGCAAGTACAGTCTTCAAGAGTCATTGACGGAGGCGAAGGTCGTCGCGATCGAGGGAATCGATACCAGAGCCTTGACAAGACACCTGCGCGAGCATGGGTCGCCGGACCCCCCCCCCCCCCCCTCCCGCCCCCCCT
>CAZNBG010000060.1:0-11017 GCA_964570915.1 uncultured Nitrospira sp.
CCTCCAACGAAATCCGGGTTTGGGATTTCCTTAATTTTCTTTTCCGGCCGGTCGGTCACCTGCTGGTCCACTTCCAGCGCGATGGCACCGGGATAGATGGTTTTGACGACCATCACCCGAAATGTGAATTCCGGATCTTCCCGCTGTCGCAATTGGAAATACGAGAAAATTCCACCCAGCAGCACCAGCACCATCAAAAAACCCGTGAACGCGCGGTGTGTGAGGACCCATTCGCTCAGATTGACGTCTTTCATGGCTGATGCCCTCCGTTTTCACCGCTTTCTCGATTCATCGCCAATGCGATTGCGTCCGGCAACCGCACGGCCTGTCCCTCCGAAAGGCGCTGGACGCCGGCACTGACCAGGAGCTGTCCGGATGCGAGTCCCAATACAGCAATGCGTTCTCCATCTAGAGGTTCCCCAACCTGAACAGGTACGGACGTGACCGTACTGGTCTGCTCATCCACCAGCCACACATGCGGTTGTCCCGGCTTGTTCTGCGGGGTAAACACAGCGGAGAGCGGAATAGTCATTCGAGAGGACATGTTCGAATGAATCCAGACTGTCGCTGTCATGCCCAGTTGCGCGGTTTCTTGATACTCAAGGAGTGTCGCTTTGACGCGATATGTGCGGCTGGCAGGGTCAGCCGCTGACGCAATCTCGCGGATTTGACCTTTCAGACGCCTTTCGTGATCAGTCCATAGAATGATGTTGACTGCTTGCCGGCGTTTGAGTCCGGGCAGGCGATGCTCAGGAACATCGAAATGGATCTCCTTTTCGTCGAGTTGAGCCAGCTTGACAACAACCTGACCAGCGCCGACGACTTGCCCCCTCTCGACCTCCAGTGCCGTCACCACGCCGTCCCGGTCAGCCAACAACTCGGTGTAGGTCAACTGATTGACCGCGTGGCCCAGTTGGGCTTCGAGCGCCGCCGCCCGTTCTCGAACGGTGGTGTAGGCGGTTTGGTGGCGGTCGAACTCAGGTGGGCTGGTGACGTGTTGCGCCAACAGTTCACGGTATCGCGCCACATCGTCTCGTAAAAAGTCCCTACTAGCGACTGCAGATGCCAGCTGAGCTTGAAGGTCCTGTACCGCAAGACGGTAGTCGTTCTGATCCAGCTGTGCCAGCACCTGCCCCTTGCGCACGCGGTCACCCACGTCGACGTGTCGTGTTACCAGCTTGCCGGCCACGCGGAAGGATAATATCGTCTCATAGCGCGCTCGCACGTCTCCGGCGAAACTCATCACACTGTCACCCTGGTCCACGATTCGGGCGACTTTCACGGGCCGGGCAATCTGTCGGGGGTGCTCGTCTTGATGGCTGCATCCCAGGGTCGTCATGAGCGCCAAAAGGAAGACACCAATGAAACAGGTGGCGAAATATGCATGGCTGAGTCGAGCGAGTTTCATGATGTTCTCCTTGTGAGATTGATTAAGGTCTGATAGCGCTCCTTGTATTTGTATATGCAAATACATAATCAAAAAAGGGGGTTACGCTCACGGCACGTCCATTTTATTTGCAGCAAGCTTTCGCAAGAGTGTCGCGCCATCTTCCCCGAGAAACTTCTCGGTGCGAGTTTGGGCCTTTCGCCAAGCCGGACCGATTTGAGTCAGTAGGTCATGACCTTGGGCTGTAATCTCTACTGGGAGACCCCTGCCGTCCTCTCCATCGTCAATCTCTTTGATCCAACCATTGGTTAGCATGATCTTCAAATTCCGGGTCAGCGTGGATGGGTCGAGGCGCAGACGCTTCCCAATTTCAATACGCCGAATGGGGCCGGCCTTTGCTATAAGAACCAGAAGATTAGTTTGGGATGCTTTGAGGCCGAATGGACGGAGCGCAGCATCGTAGATGCCTGTGAGCATACGATCGAGTTTGCGCACGCGCATCAGCAGGCACTCACAGGCGATCTGATCAATGAGACCGTTGCCTTGATTCATTCGTTTATTTGTTTCCGTGGTCGCCATACCATAATATTGCATATACAACTATCTATCGTCAAGCCCTCGGTGGAAAGCGGTGCCATGTTCTCTTGAAAATAGATTGTTTCGGGTACAAGCGCCGAAATGAGATTACAGCGACTCATCCAACCGCAATTTATTCGACCGCCGTCACAGGATCCTCTTCCACTATTACATAAGGAATTCGGGTATCGGAGCTTAAAGAATCTAGCCCGCGTAAGCTAGCTGCGTGGGTAAGGCTGAGTTGATCGGATTGGGTTTGAGTGAGGCGTGTAAGCTAGCTTGTATATTGCTTTACACAAATGAGCCGCGCGTGCGCCTAGAGGGTGCTCAGCCCCATGATCTCCGCCACGGTGTGGCGATGGAAGTGCTGGAGCAGCGGCATGACTTGGAGCAAGTGCGGGCGCTGCTCGGCCATGCGCGGATCGACACGACGCAAATCTACACGATGATTCGCCCGGCTCAACTGAAGCAAGCCGTTTCTTTTTACGAGGAACCGGCGAGGCTGATGTTGGCGAGTGTTCGGAGTGCTGAGGAAAACATGTTTGAGGAACATTTGCATGTTCCTCAAACCAGAGATCTAAAACTTCAATAAATTCAAGGTGGTGGTCCCAACGGGATTCGAACCCGTGTTTAAGCCTTGAGAGGGCTCCGTCCTAGGCCAGGCTAGACGATGGGACCATCCATGAGATGTGTCGAAGCCTGGACCGTAGCATAAGCAGTTTTCGGTTTGCAACGAAGTGCGTTCCACCGGAAAAAGAACCTCCCAAGAATCTCCACCTGGGCCTATCGCCTGGGGCCACAATTCATGACGATTCGCGCACCAGGTGCTCTTGACAGGATGGAGCAGAAAGCCTAGCCTTCTCAAAGTATTTCATGAAGCGACCTATGCCTTGCATCAGCCCCACGCGACCGAAGAACATCATGGTTCGAGGTTGTTCATGGATGAATCGATAGCGTTTCGCACGACCATCGGTCATGCGACAACCGCTGAAGTGCTTCCAAAGCCTGGGCTTGAACTTCGCATTGGATCCAACATTTTTCGCAGCACCAATGGTGTGGTCACGATTCAGGGTAAAGAGCAGCTCGTTATTGAGGCAAAACCCGAGTACAGGCTGCTGTTTGCAACCGTGGATTTCTATGATGCGTATGGGGCTCGCATCGCCCACCTGCGCAGAAACGCCTTCGCGCTGAACGAAGGTGGGCGATTCGCGGTCGATGTTCAGTTCGGTCAAAACCTTTCGTCGGTCGTTGTTCCATCCGTTCGCGTGACGGATCTGCAGTCCGGTGACATCGTTCTCGAGGCGCGGATGGCTTCGGAAAACCGGGTTCATATCGCATGCGGAAAATTTTGCTCACACAAAGGAGCGCTGGTAGAGATTACCCCCCACTACTGTCGGATTAGCTCCGGCACAACGCGGTTTGGGGACATCGTGGAAACCCGAGGCGGACCAGTCATCTTAGGTTGAACGTTCGTCTCTTACGGCCTGCGAGTTTTTCTCCATCCTCATCGCCTCATTTCTTGCCGTGACTGTGCAGTCGATCTTGTTTGCGAATACAACGTCCCCTGCTCATCCTGCAGGAAAACGAGAACCCTTTTGCCGTTCTTCCGACTATTCCCTAGAATAGCGACTATGACCGATATCCCCAAACCCACCGTCCAAGCGTTTCTCGTCTGCGATCAGGTCATCGAGGATAGCTTGACGAAAAAGAAAAGCCTGGTCGGGATTTTCACCCATCTCCAGGCCGCCTCATTTCCCTTTCAACACCAACAGATGGGCCTCTATTTCTGTTTGACCGACGCTGAAGGTCTCTATCATTTTGATATCGACTTGATTTACCTCAACTCCGAACAACTCGTCTGCCGAGCCACGTTGCCCCACATTGAGATCGGTGATCGCCTGCAGATTTCAGACTTCGGAATCAACATTCCCTTGTTGATCTTTCCCGCGCCTGGTCGGTATGAATTTCGGCTCCGAATGGAGGGCCATCTGATTGCACAAAAAGACTTCAACGTCATGTCGAGATCGGACCATTCTTCCACCGGGCCGTCAGTCTAGCTGTTCCCCATTCCTCCCATCAGCCACTCTATGATAGAACAGCATCGTGGAGGTGGCCTCCGCACATGACCATGCAGAAACTTTCTCACAAGACCTCATGATCACTCCCGAATCCCCCAACCCATCGGATTTCGTTCGGGAGATCGTCGCCGCCGACCGTGCCTCGGGCAAGTATGGCGGCAGGGTCGTGACGCGATTTCCTCCCGAACCCAACGGATACCTCCACATCGGGCACGCCAAATCCATGGCGCTCAACTTTGGGGTCGCCAACGAAACTCCAGACGGCGTGTGCCATCTTCGATTCGACGATACGAACCCCTCCACTGAGGATCCGGAGTATGTGCAGGCGATTCAGGAGGATGTCTTATGGTTGGGATTTGATTGGCGCGGAAAGCAGTTTTATGCATCCGATTATTTCGAGCCGCTGTACGCGTTCGCCATGGTGTTGATCAAGAATGGGAACGCCTATGTCGACAGCCTCCCGGCCGATCAAATCCGTGAATACCGGGGCACCCTGACGGAACCGGGCCGCAACAGTCCCTTTCGAGCTCGACCCATCGAAGAAAACCTGGATCTTTTCGCGCGCATGCGAGCCGGCGAATTTCCAGACGGAGCCCATGTATTACGCGCCAAGATCGATATGGGATCTCCCAACATCAACCTCAGAGACCCGGTCCTCTATCGGATCCGACATGCCACCCATTACCGGACAAAGACCGCGTGGTGCATCTATCCTTCGTATGATTTTGCGCATCCGCTCTCTGATGCGATCGAAGGCATTACGCATTCTCTGTGCACGCTGGAATTTGAGGATCACCGCCCCTTGTACGATTGGGTCGTCGCAGAAACTCGTGCCCCACATCGTCCACAGCAGATTGAATTCGCGAGACTCAATCTGACGTCCACGGTGATGAGCAAGCGCAAGCTTCTGGAACTGGTCGAAAAGAAGCTGGTGGCCGGTTGGGATGATCCGCGCCTTCCTACACTCAAAGGCCTCCGCCGCCGAGGTGTGACTCCGGAAGCGATTCGTGCCTTTTGCGAGCACATCGGCGTCGCGAAGCGCGACGCGATCGTCGAGATGCAGCTGCTCGAACACTTCATCCGAGAAGACTTGAACAAGCGGTCACCGCGCGTGATGGCGGTGCTCCGACCGTTGAAAGTCGTGATCGATAACTATCCGGAAGGTGTCGTTGAAGAGCTCGACGCCGTGAATAATCCTGAGGATGCCTCAGCAGGAACGCGAAAAGTCCCTTTTTCACGGATGCTCTACATCGAGCAAGACGATTTCCGCGAGGATCCACCGAAACAATTCTATCGCCTCGCACCCGGCCGGGAGGTTCGGCTTCGCTATGGGTACATCATCAAGTGTGTGAATGCGACGAAAGATCCGCAGACCGGCACGGTCACCGAACTCCGCTGCACGTACGACCCGGAAACGAGAAGCGGATCAGCACAAGAACAACGCAAGGTGAAAGCCACCATTCACTGGGTGTCGGCTTCACATGCGGTCAATGCGACCATCCGCCTGTATCATCCGCTGCTTCTGCCCGATCAGGCCAAGCCCTCGGCTGATCAGAACTGGACTCATTCATTGAACCCCCAGTCGCTCGAACAGCTGAACAGCTGCTTAGTTGAGCCGAGCCTTCGTTCTGCCGCACCCGGCTCTCGATTCCAATTCGAGCGGCAAGGATACTTCTGTGTCGATCGCGATTCATCATCCGAGACCCTCCTCTTCAACCGCACCGTGTCTCTGAAAGATGCATGGGCCAAGCTGGAGAAAACCCAGCAGACATCCCGAACCTGACGATTATTGCGGCATGACGATCGGAGGCTCCAGGGGATACCGATTCTCGCCCAATGCGTGCCACCGAGAGCCGAAGGGTCTATACTAGGTCTACTGATCACCCATCTCGCCACAAAGCGCTGTGTTCTCACGGTTGTGGAGGTCGCGATGATCGAATGCCGGGAACATCCGCGAATCCCCGTTGATTTGCAGGTCTTCTTTTCCACGACGCATCAGGCGGAGGTCCGCCAAGGTACGATGTTCGATATTTCCGCCGGTGGCTGCGCGGTGATCAGCACCGCTTCGGTTGCTCCGGGGACCGGGGTCAAATTGTTGATCCAGGCCCCCGATTTAGCCGCCCCGATTACCGTCCATTCCGCGGCTGTGCGATGGGTCAACCATGGCGAGTTCGGAGTCGAGTTCGTACGCCTCACTGACGTGGATCAAAACCGGTTGCAGCGGTTGCTCCACATCGCCACCCCGCGATCCGCGCCTCAAGATTGATTGCCCTGCCTATGCCTTTTCTTCTTTCGGGACCAACGTTACACTAGACCCATGACATGCCCGCTCTGCAGCCGACTCGCCACATGGAAAGGAAACCCCTGGCGCCCCTTCTGCTCTGAACGTTGCCAGCTCATCGATCTGGGGACGTGGGCGGCGGAACAGTACCGTATTCCAGGTCCCACCCTCGGCCAAGGAGATGCCGACCCCAAGGATTAGTCACAAGAACGGAGGTGAAGCGAACACTCGTCCGAGGCTTCTGCGGCTTGCCGATTGAGCGGATGCTGCCGCAAACGAGAACCACACGTCTACCCCCTTCCTCCCACACTTCGATCGATGCCCCATACCCGAGTGGTCACTCCCATCACCGACAGATGCCCGTGTATTGCCTGTTGGCAAGTTTGGACGAACTTGCTAAGGTCTTGCTTTCTACTCATCTGTCGAAGGGGACTATTCTATGCTGGAGACAAAAGGTTATGCGGCATTGGCCGCCAAAGAGCGATTACAACCTTTTTCATTTGAACGGCGCGACGTCGGTCCATACGATGTTCTGATCACAATCTCACATTGCGGCATCTGTCACTCCGATATCCACCAAGCCCGTAATGAGTGGGGCATCTCCCTCTATCCCATGGTGCCCGGACATGAGATCGTGGGCGCTGTTTCGCAGATAGGATCGGCCATTCAAGCCTTCAAGGTCGGTGATCGAGTCGGCGTCGGCTGCTTCGTAGATTCCTGCCGAACGTGCACAGCGTGCCGCGAGGGCCTGGAACAATATTGTGACGGCGGCACACTTTGGACATACTCCGGGCAGGATAAGGCCGGCCGGATCACCCAAGGCGGCTACTCGACCCAAATTGTCGTGGATGAGAACTACGTCTTGCGTATCCCCTCGACACTTTCACCAGCGGGAGCGGCACCGTTGCTCTGTGCAGGAATTACAACCTATTCCCCCCTGCGTCAGTGGGGCGTCGGTCGCTACCATAAACTGGCAGTCGTCGGGCTGGGCGGCCTCGGCCACATGGCGGTGAAACTTGCCAAGGCGATGGGAACCGAGGTAACGGTGTTGAGCACGTCGGAAAAGAAACGGGAGGACGCGAAACGATTGGGTGCCACTAGCTTTGCCGTGACTTCAAACCCGCAGACCTTTACCAAGCTTCAAGGGTACTTCGACTATATCCTCGACACCGTGTCGGCTCCCCACGATTACAACGCCTATTTGAACCTCCTCAAAACCGACGGCACCATGATTCTGGTGGGAGCGCCTGAACGGCCAACCCCGGTACAGGCCTTCTCGCTTATTGTCAAACGTCGACGCCTCGCCGGCTCACTCATCGGTGGGATCAAAGAAACACAGGAAATGCTCCATTTCTGCGCACAGCATCACATTGAGTCGGATATCGAGTTGATCCCCATTCAGCAGGTCAATGAGGCCTACGAGCGAGTGCTCCGAGGCGATGTGCGGTACCGGTTCGTCCTCGACATGGGATCATTGAAGTAGTGGGCATGCACCCGAATAGAGAAAATGGCTGGGGGACTAGGAATCGAACCTAGGTAGCCAGCTCCAAAGGCTGGCGTCCTACCGCTAGACGATCCCCCAGCGCGGTATGAACCAAGACGTGCGTGCGGATTACGGGCAGAAGATATTGGCTGGGGGACTAGGAATCGAACCTAGGTAGTCAGATCCAGAGACTGACGTCCTACCGCTAGACGATCCCCCAACCGGCGTTCAACGTAATACACGGCTACGCGGTCCGTCAAGCCTGGCTGACTTTTGCGCGTTCGATTCCCTCGCGGAGCCGAAACAGGGTCCGGTCTCGACCGAGGATCTCCATCACCTCAAAAAGTCCTGGGCTTGCCGTTCGTCCGGTCAAGGCGACGCGGACCGGCTGGGCGAGCTGCCCCATCTTCATGCCTTCTTCTTCGACCACTTGCTTGAAGCAGTGCTCCCATTCCAACTTCGAGAAGGTTGGGAAGGCATTCAAGTGTGCAGTCAGCTTGCTGAGGGTTGGGGCGATGGCCGAGGTCAGAAACTTTCTTGCTGCGTCCGCTTCGAAGATGACCGATTGTCCGAAATACGGCTTGACCCACTCCACCATTTCGAGCAACGTCTTGGCTCGTTCCTTCACCAAGACCACCAGCTGGGCGAGCCAATCCTCAGAGACGGACCCGACCTCCTTTGTGAACCCCGCTTGCTCCAACAATGGCACGAGCGCTTGCGCAACCTGGTGAGGAGGGCTGCTCTTGATGTATTCGGCATTGATCCAGAGCAGCTTGTCCGGATTGAAGACGGCGGCCGACTTCTGCACATGATCCCACGAGAACTTTTCAATCAGCTCCTGCCGAGTGAAGCGTTCTTGATCACCGTGTGACCAGCCGAGTCGGACCAGATAGTTGACCATGGCATCGGGGAGATAGCCCATGTCTTTGTAGGCGATGATCGAGGTGGCTCCGTGACGTTTGGAGAGCCGGGTTTTGTCCGATCCTAAAATCATCGGCAAGTGCCCAAAGCGGGGAACGGCAAACCCTAGCGCTTCAAAAATCGGAACCTGCCGCGGTGTGTTGGTGAGATGGTCGTCTCCTCGCACGACGTGCGTGATGCGCATCAGCGCATCGTCGACCACGACCGAAAAATTATAGGTTGGATATCCATTGGACCTCAGAATGATGAGATCATCGAGCACGGTATTGTCGAACACAATTTGGCCCTTGATCAAATCGTCGATGACCGTCTGACCCTCTTGTGGAGCCTTGAATCGAAGCGCTGCATCCCCCGGCGGGTTCGCGATTCTCAGATTGCGGCAGCGGCCATCATACCGAGGCGACAGCCCTTTGGTCTCAGCCTCCTTCCGCCGTGCCTCTAGTTCTTCCGGTTTGCATACACACCAGTAAGCATGCCCCGTCTCAAGCAACTTCATGGCATGGTTGCGATACACATCCATCCGCTCCGTTTGACGGAATGGGCCTTCATCCCAATCGAGCCCAACCCATTCCATCCCCTCGATGATGGCCTGTATCGATTCATCGGTCGACCGGCTTTGGTCGGTATCCTCGATACGAAGAATGAAGGTCCCCTGTTGTTGGCGCGCAAAGAGCCAATTGAAGAGGGCAGTGCGCACTCCCCCTATGTGAAGAAATCCCGTCGGACTAGGAGCGAACCGGACACGGACCTGGTTCATGATGGCGTCATTCCTTCATCGCACGTCATTAACGTCGCCATCTATACCACGCCGGGACAATCCTTGCACATGACCTCGGCGCTTCCATCTCATAACCGCTTCTGATATGACCATGCCAGGAGATCGTGATGGCAGAACTCACTCAGCCTGCGACAGTGCTTTCGGTCACTGATCTCACACCCCAAGTCCGCCAACTGGTAATCAAACCCAAGACCACCAAGATTTCTTTTCAGCCGGGACAATGGGTATCTCTCAAATTGCCGGTCGGGCCAAAGCCACCGCTCAATCGTGCATATTCCATAGCTGATCCTTCATCGCCGTATGGAGAGCTCACTCTGGTCTTCGATCGTGTGCCCGGTGGACTCGGTTCCAGTTACCTGTATCAGCTGAAGTCCGGAGATGAAATTTCCTTGTCCGGCCCGTATGGGAATTTCGCCCTCCCGCACCCCCTCGATCGTGAACTCGTGTTGATCGCTCGCTACACGGGTCTTGTGCCGATGCGCTGCCTATTGAAGCAAATATTTTTTGCTAAACTCCACACTCCTGTCTTATTGATCGCAGTGTCACCTGACGAAAACGAGATATTATTTCACCAGGAATGGCTCACGATGGCCGTGCAGTGTCCATCTTTCCGCTACCTGCCTTTGGTCGCCGAGAATGGCGAGGCGGAGGCGGTGGAGAAAACGTTGTCCATCCTTACTCCGTTGATTCACGGACAACCGAAGGTGGTTCCCATGCTTTGTGGAACCAAAGCCTTCGTCCGCCCCGTACGCGCGTACTTTACGGAAAAAGGTTATGACCGGAAGGAAGTGAAAATAGAAACCTACGACTAGAATAGTCAGCCATGTCAGTCATCCAGAGTACACTCAAGAGATGAGGAAGAGCGTAGCGAATCATGCAGGTCAATGTCCCTCTCTGACGAGATTCTTATTGACGGCTGGGATTTCAACGACGATATCCTTCGTTCCGTTCGGCACACATTGACACCCTAGACGAGACTGTAGTGTCGTCATGGGGGCTTCATCCAACTGATCATACTCATCGTCCGTGCCGTCGTTGCAGGTTTCCAGCCCCTGCTTCACCATGACGTGACAGGTCGAACAGGCACACACCCCGCCACATACATGTTCCAAATCAACCCCGTGCCCCATGGCAATATCCAAAATGCTTCCAGGAAGCCCAGTGGTGCCGTAGGGGATCTTTTCCGGATCAACAGCGACGGTGGTTGAGTCTCCATTGGGCTGAATAAATGTAATGCTATAGGATACTTGGGGAAGTTCGTAATCCGCCTTCTCAATATAAGGGTTCGTCCCGCCCATATGCCTAGTCCTTTCCGACACCGCATTAGACTCTGGCCGTGTATTGACACCAGAGAAACGTGCGTGCTAGTCTTAATCCGACCAGAATGATCGGGGATCATTATAGTCTCCGATCTAAGTTATCGGCAATGGAGATGTTAAAGATTTCAAAAAATGCTACGTAGGCAATGAAGGCACCAAAACGCATCGCTTATGTGACATTCAGAAAATTCACA
>CAZNBG010000061.1:0-8180 GCA_964570915.1 uncultured Nitrospira sp.
GTATTCTCTCGAGCGCGACCTGGAACAAATGCGGTCCCTCGATCACGAACTCCCCAGCTATCCGCCGCTCGCGCGCACTGCGGAGCAGTTCGCGAATGTGCTTGGATTGGGACTCGGTTAGCGGGGTCATCACTATGGAGCGCAAACCATCGTTTGCTTCTCACGTTCGCGCAAACTAAAGTTTGCGCCACATTATGGCTTGAGGGGGTCGAAGGTGAGGATCGTGTTCCAGCCGACCGCGACGAAGATCACGCCGGCTACAAGTATCGTCCCGAAGATCGTCATCCCAACGATCGGCTTCATCTTATAGTCTCGGACGATATTCCAGATACCTTGCAGTCCGTGGTACATACCGATCGTGATGAAGCCAAGGTAGACTCCTTTGAACCATGGCGAGGCGAGGCGCGAAGCTGTTTCGCCGTAATCGTGACCGCTCACCGGGTTGTAATGCATAAGGATATAATGCCCCACGGTGAGGATCACGAGTGCGAGGCCCGTCACCCGCTGGATCCACCAGGACGGAGCTCCGCTCTTGCGCGATCGCGAATAACTGCGGACTACCCGCTCGCCGGATTCGATATTGGTCGTTTGCATTTATTTCGCGAAAAGATCGGAGGAAAAAATCAGGAAGAACATGCCGACGACGACGGCAACGCCGGCCACCCAGACCGCACCGAGCAGCCGCTTATGATAGCGCGCGCCATCTGCGAGGTCGACGACGGCGATCCGAATGCCATTAAAGGCATGGAACATCACCAATGCACCCAAGAGCCATTCGGCGACCTTAAAGGGCGGAGTTGTGAACGTCTTCATCTCCTCAGCAAACGCGGCACGGCCTGCTGTGAGCGAGGAAAGCGCCCAGATATGAACGAAGAGATAGACGACGAGGCCGATGCCCGTGAGCCGGTGCAGAATGTACGCCCAGGAGCCGGTATGCCGGCGGTACGCGAGTATGAGCCGGTTCCAGGCGCTGAAGGGCTCGCGGGAGGGCATGTATGCCATGCGTAAAACGTGCGGTGTGACCGCATAAACAAACGAGAACGGATGAATTGTTGGGCAAATTTTGACGCGGGCCGCTTGGCACTCGCCCTAAGGGCCGCCCCGGCTTTGGGTAAGGGGACTTCACCTAGCCGCAACGACCCCAGCTCGCCATTGGCGGCGGATAAGCCTACAACCCTCGCGTCAATACCAGCACCAACAACGCCTTCATCGGGGTCGACCTGGCTAACCTGAACATTCGCCGGCTGCTTGCGGCAGGCGGGAACGGCCGGCAATTGGGGTGGGGGGTGGTGGACTACTCCACCTGGGCAGTCGACAGCATTTTCAAATATCGAGGGTTTTCCCTTCAAGCTGAGTTTTACTACAAGAATGTGACGCGTCGAGAAAAGGGCAGGCCGTGCGTGCAGTTCGTTCAGGACGTTGTGCCAACCGGACCGTTTACCTGCACTGCCGAAGCACCGAACGAGCTCGGAAACGCTTTGGGCTGGTATGTCCAGAGCGGATACTTTCTGATTCCCCGTTATCTCGAAATAGCTGGGCGCTATTCATATTGGGACCCTGATACAAACTCAACCGACGACCTCATCAAACAAGCCGAAGTTTCGGTCAATTGGTATCTCAGCGGGACCTACGATCACTCAATCCAAGTGTCGTTCAGCAATACCGCCATGGGAACCGGGGGCTATGCCATCGGCCGGAGCAACCCGATGCCCCTTATCAATCAAGGGTCGGACGTGTTTCCCAACGGCCCCATTCCGGTGGATCTTCGGGGCGGAACTTTGGTCGAGAACGCCGTCAGAGTTCAGTACCAAATATTCTTTTGAGCGCCAGTGAAACAGGTCACATTCCGCGCGGATAACATGCATCGCACACAGGGAGGTTTCCATGTCGTACCTGTCGTATCGATCATCTGAGTGGAAAGGGGAACGCGGATCCCGTCTGGCCGGTTCAGCAGATGGAACTGCCGCCGTGCCGCATATCTCCAATACGCTCTCGGGTGTTGTGATTTCGAAGCAAGATGGCCTCACACGAACCACGGCGCGCGTCCGTGTCTCCGAGCGGACGGACCTGCGGGTTCGATGGCCCACCTCTAGTAGCCGGCATGCCGACTTGGGCGTGGGATCACGCGTCCGGCTCGCAATTCCAGAGACGGCGGTACAGCTCGAAGCAGGCGGGTTCCGGCGCGGCAAACAGCGGTGGAACCGGTGGATCGGTCGGATCGTTCTAGTTCAACAGAACGACGATGCCGTCGCCACCACCGTCAAAATTCACCGGGACAATATTACGTTGAAAAGTTGCGGGCCGGTCATCGGAGCGCAATCGCCTCTGACCACGTGGGACACGGTCAATATTGTGGTCGATCCGGAGCAAATCAGTCTGACTTCCGCGGACCGTCCGCTGGCTTCATCGCGGCCGCCACACATGTGCGTGCCCCCGCCCCCTGCGCTCGATCTGGCCTGGATTCCAGCGTTCGTGAGAGCGTGGCGACCGACCTGTGACGGCTTTCGCGGCACGGTCAGCATCGGGGGTGTTGAGCTCTTGGTCGTCATTGAAGACGGCGAGGCCGATCTGGACGTATGGCGACCGGGCATGACTGTCGAATTCAGCATCGGTAGCCACGGCACCTGGATCAGACACAACCCAACTGCGACTCCATTGCCATGTTGTGTTTCCCTGTCCAGCGACGCAGACGCTTCTCGGCTTATGTCCAGACTCAGCTGAAGCAATCCGGTCGACGATTCACATGTGATTTACGGAAGGAACCCATCATGCGAACAAAAGTTTTCAGAGGAACCGTGTTGCTGGTGACGAACCGTGAACTGTTCAAGAGCGGTATGCAACGTGCCTTGATACGAGAAGGCTATGGGATTCGTGTTGCCGCGACTCAGGAAAAAGGTCTCGAAGAGATCCGGCATTCCATTCCGACCATTGTGCTCGTGGATCGACGCGATTCGGGGTTTTCACAGCTCTATCATGCGCTGGCATGTACGACTCCGATCGTCACGGTGACGTATCATGCTCCGTTGTGCGACGAACGTCACTGCATCATGGATATCGAAGACGGCGCTGTCAGGGCGGCGTGCAACGCGAGTCCACACACTCTCGTTGCCCTTCTGGGGGCCGTCCTCCGTCGGCAACGATGGGAACGGCCGGCTCCCAAGCGCTATGTCGCCGACGGGGTGACGATCGATCTTGAAAATTACGAAGTCAAAGTGGAAACGGCTCCCGTGTATGCCAGTCCGACGGAATTTCGCATTTTACAAAGTCTCATTACCGCCCCCGGCCATTACCTGTCACGAGAGGCGCTCCTGACCAAAGTATGGGGGGAAGGCTTCTTCATTTCTCCACATACCCTCGATGTCCATATTTCCTCTCTTCGACGAAAACTCGATTCCCAGGGCACTTGCCCCGACTTCATCAAGACCGTCAAAGGGCTCGGGTTCAAGCTTCGAACCGCGATTCGTCCCGAGGACGTTCGATCAGCCGAATCGGATCGTTCAACAACCTTGGCCGTCCCATCCTCAGATTCGCGCGCCTTTCGCTACTCTCCCGACCAAACGGCAGTCTCGACCGTTGGAAGCTCACGCTGGAGACATCCGTCGACTGGTTCTCATTCGACTCGCTCTCATTCGAAGTCGAGATCTCAGGATAGACCGCTGAAAGGGAACCGACAGGCCGTCTATGCGTAGGACAGGCCGGCGAGGTGGTGTGGGTGCCTGCCGGCACTCACACCCTGACCAGTTAGGATGTCAAAACATCGGTTGAAGGTCGGTCATACAGAGATATTCCTCAATGGCTCGCGCATGCCGAACGCCGACGCTATTCCCGCTTGAGCTGCCGGACAGTTCCGGTCTCCGTTGTATCGTAGCCGCCCAATGCTTCTATCTCGGTACGAAACTGACGGCTGACAATCGCGTCGAGGAGATTGCCGATGCTGGGGTGCGCGGTGAGGTAAGTTTTGGGGATGACCAGATCGTAGCGGGACTGTTGCAGCGGCAAAAAGTCCAATCCAAACAGATTCGCGGCTGATCGAACACCGATTCCCACATCCACCAGTCCTTCGGCCACTCGACGGGCGACCTGAAAATGCGAATCTGCGATGAGATCATAGCCCTTGACGTCCGTCCGTTGCATACCAGCCTGAACCAGTTTTTGATCGAGGAGGTGTCGAGCCCCCGCCCCTTCTTCTCGATTGATAAGCTTTATATCCCGACGCGCAAGAGACTCCACATTGCGAATCCCCTTGGGCTTTCCCCGGCGCACGATCAATCCTTCTTCCCAGGCTGCGAATGTGACGACGGGGGCGTTGCTCCCCGTCCGCTGTTCCCGCAAATAGGGTAGATTCGATTCACCGGTTTTCTCGTCCACAATATGTAGACCCGCGACATGGACTTCCCGGCGCTTCAATGCCTCCAATGCAGCACCGCTGCCCATCGTCCACCCCACGACGGTCGCCGTTTCCTTGTAGCGCCGCAGATACTCGCCCGCCAGAAAAATGGCTGGGTCACACCCGGCAATCGCAATTTCCTGTTCGATGATGCGCCGATCCCTGAGCAGCTGAACCCGGGCTCGCTTGGCAACTTTGACGCGCGTCCTTTGGGGGTCTTCACCTCCAACCAACAAGCCATCGGCCGGAACCGTATAGGCGAGCAATTCGCCCAATGCCGACACGGGTCGAATCACGTACCTATTTTCAATACGGGCCACCTTGACCCGCATCGGAAGCTGAGTGCCATCGGGACGATGATGTTCCCCGATGAGGTCACCATTGATGATCTCTCCGGTGGCCCGAAGGCTGAACAGATCCTCAACCCGGCAGCCGAGGGCCCCTGCCAATCGCAGGGCGACTGCAGTCGTGGGAATATACTGATTGGTCTCGATCGCGCATACTGCTTGCCGGGTAATATGGGCGGATGTCGCCAAGTCACCTTGCGACAAGCCCTTCGCTGATCTCAGGATTTTCAGATTGTTTTCGACGTTGCTGGATGGTTCTGCCCGATGGTTCTTCCCCATGGCAGGGTATGTACAACTATAGATTACAGATTGTCAAATATAATGACGTCCTGCCATTTTGGCCTCTCTTTTAGCTATAGCCCGTTTTTCTCCCACCGTACTCAGCGCTGCTGAAATAATTGTACGCGCGGCAACCCGGCGCTACTTTTGCGAGGGTGATCCCAGTTGCTTCGACCAGAACAGAAACATCCCGTGGCCGCCTCTCGTCGGTGGTCCTCCATCCGAATCACGGAAGATTCCAAAATTATAGGTGTAGTTCAGTTCGATTTGCGATCGCCAGGGAGCACCGGAAACAACCCCCACCCCGACGGTGGGCATAGAGTCCGTCGACTGCGTGATCCGGCCATTGGACGTAAAGCGCGGACGATCAACGAACGCCCAGCCCGCCTCCACATAGGGATACAGAAAGAAAAGAGCTTCATACCGATATTGCACATTCGCAATCGCGTAGTGTCTGGGAAAGAGCTCGTTGAAGGCCACACCGTGGATCATCGGCAATGCCACAGCATCCCATTCATAGCCTGTTGGACGTCCGGGAAGGCGGAACGCCGTAAATCGGTCAAGGTCTTTCCCAATCCCGGCGTGAAAACTAGAAACGAGACGGTGTTTCTCACTATCGATGAACGGCAGGCCGGAGGCCGTCATCAGGTATCCGCTCACAGCGATATAGATGCGTTCTTGCTTGAAATCGGGCGTGTCAAAGGGAGGACCTCCCCATGCAGCCCACTTGGCGCGATGTCCTTGGATCACATCACCTCCGAGCGTCACGCCTACATGGGGCAATTCCATCAAATTGCGAGTCATGGCGTCGATGCGGGCCTTGAAGTGAATCCGTCCTTCATAGGTGTCGCTCGGCACGCCATACTGAGGCGAGGTATGTCCGGTCCCCTTGAACCAGCGGTAGCCCGGCTCATACGTCACAAAGAGATTGACGGCGCTATCTTGTCTGAACGGACGAATCGGGAGACGATACCCTAACCCGAAGCCAGCGAAGATGTAACTCCACTCAATCTCCGTCTCGCGAATTCGCTGTCCCTCTACGTTCTCGGACCGGCCCAATGGCGCAATGAAATTGTTCAGTGTAAAGAGCAGGGTCCAATTGGGAAATTCCCGGAGTCCGATTGAGTAATTCAGATCGTTGACCACGCCTGTAATGGTTCCACGGAATCGGCGATTGTCCTCATCCCAATTTCGCCACACATAGAGTGCGCCGAAGGGAAGTACTTCGAGCTGGGCGGGGCCGTCCGGAATCCATTGCAACCCGAAACTCGCAGCGGTCACTGACCGGCGATCTCTCGGCGCAACATAAATCTCCTCCCCAAACAGCTTGGTGCGAAATTCTCGCCCAGCCATCGGAGTCGGTTCCTCCATCGGTGTAGGTTCTTGAGGCGCTGATTCCGCGTGACTCACCCCACAGACGATGATCGCGAGCACGAACCACAGCGCTGCGCGCGAGAGGGCGCGAAGGATGATGCGTGGCTGGCTTCGTGCCCCCATCACGCCCAATCGCATCCGGCTACAGTTTGTCAATCGCATTCCCGCTGAACGGAACCGTGCAATACGAACAGCCGACGCGGGGAAAGACGTGAAGAGATGATCACGGGAAATCTCATTGCAATGTGCATTGCATCGATCGCTACCTGACATGATTGAGTATCTGACGGCTTCGCTGTTTCTTCATATGATCACACCCTGGGCCTTAGACACCCCTATGGGAATCCCCAGTATGCCGGATGCACGCAACACGCTATCGTATTGTATACGGAGCGCACGATCGAAATCGCAAGCGCACCGGATCACTGTTCATCGCGAGCCATCTCATCATAATAAGGAGGAAGATATGAACGCAGATCAATTCAAGGGCAAGTGGAATCAATTCAAAGGAGAGCTCAAAAAGAAATGGGGAGAGTTGACTGATGATGACTTAAAGCAGGCTGAAGGGGATTACGACAAATTCAACGGACGCGTTCAGGAACGATATGGCGATAAGAAGGAAGACGTGATTCGATGGACGAGAGAGTGGTACGAAAGAGAACAGCCTCCTGTAGGCGCGAAACGGTGACGTGTTCGCGCACCAGCCCTCGAGTGGCCCGGTCGAGATAACCGGGCCACTCGGCCCAAGCTTCAATGCTCGTGTCCGATTTCTCATGGTCCGATCATCTGCCTGATTCACCGCTACTGTACGGCGCGAGAATAGAAACAACAGGTCGATGGCTTCGCCATGGAGAGAACACTATTTCCTTATTACAAGGGGCGCAAGGTCGCGTTACACGCCAGTCAACAAGACGATGGGCAATGGATCTGCAACTATGGAATTATTGAAGCCCCAACATGGATTGCGGCGAACAAAGGCCGCGCCGACGGCACCTACCCGACTCGCGAAGCGGCGGAAGCGGCAGGACTGAAAAAAGCACAATGCATCATCGATTCACGAGAACCGATGTCCTAATGTGCATGCCCCAACCAGACAAGTTTCTCATGTCTAGCGATTCTCTCGTCATGTGGATGGTATTTCGCCGGGATAACGAGAGAGTCTCGGTTCACCATTTCCGTGAGGAGTTCCAGGGTCATGAAGCTCACGCATCGCTGCTCCTCGTGAATCGCCGCGATGTATGGGTTCAACCGAGCTATCTTCCAGCCACCGATAGAGGACCGGCAGCATGATCAACGTCAGCAGCGTCGAGCTGACGAGGCCGCCGATCACGACGATCGCCAATGGACGCTGCACCTCCGATCCGATCCCTTGAGCGAATGCGAGCGGGACGAGCCCCAGCAGCGCGACCAAGGCTGTCATCAGGACCGGGCGCAACCGAAGCAGGGCTCCAGACGTGACGGCTTCATCCAAACTGTGCCCATCTTCGCGCAGCTTATTCATGTAGGACACGAGCACGATGCCGTTCAGCACCGCCACACCGAAGAGGTTGATGAAACCGACGGACGCCGGCACGCTGAGATACTCGTTCGTCAACCACAGCGCCACCACGCCGCCGATCAACGCAAACGGGAGATTCAAAATGATCAGCGCCGCCTGGCGGAGCGAGTTGAACGTCGAGTACAGTAGAAAGAAGATCAACCCAATCGTGATCGGAACGATGATCCGCAGCTTCGCAATGGCCCGGTCCACATTCCCGAATGAACCCCCCCCAGTGGCTGTATAGCCGGTGGGG
>CAZNBG010000061.1:8190-11001 GCA_964570915.1 uncultured Nitrospira sp.
GAAGATCCCCACGGGGCTCGATTTTCTGCTGTGCCTCGGCGACCAGCCTGCCGATGTCACGGCCCAGCGTATTGAAGCCGATCGACACGTAGCGTTGAAGCTGATCACGGCTGATCCGGCCAGGTCCTTCTTCCAACTGCACGGTCCCCAGATCCGCGAGCGGGATCAATGCACCGGCCTGATCGCTCAGGTGAATATTGCTGATCGTTTCAACGCTGTCTCGATACTGTTCCGGAAACCGCACGACGAGCTCGAACCGTTGCTGCCCTTCATAGACTCTCGTTGCGGCTTCTCCACCGATGGCGGTCGTGATAATTTCCCGCACATCGGCGACATTGATCCCATGCCGGGCGATCTTCCCGCGATCGATATCGATGGTGAGATAGGGTTGTCCGAATAATTGCTCCACCTTGATGTCTCGAACACCTCGAACGGTTTCGAGCACCTCGGCGATTTCCTGGGCTTTGTTCCGCAGCATCCCCAGATCATCCCCGAACAGCTTGACGGTGGCTTCCGTACGAACGCCGGAGATCAACTCATCGACCCGCTGCTGGATCGGCTGGCTGATCAAGAACGTCGCTCCCGAGACGCTGGTCAAACGCTCACGGAACTTCTGCATGAGCTCCGGCATGGTCCGCGCCGTCGTCCATCGATCCAACGGCCGAAGCCGCACGACCGGATCGCTTTCGTTCGGCTCCTGGGGATCATTCCCTAATTCCGTGCGGCCGATTTTCGACACGACCATCTCCACTTCCGGAAACTCCATGATCGCCTGCTGCATGCGCTTTTCGATCTCGATGGACTCGGGAAGCGAGACACTGGGAAGCCGAATGGTTTGCGGAGCGACCGATCCTTCGTTCAGAATCGGGATGAATTCGGTCCCCAATGACGGAACCAATGCCAGGGCCCCGATCAAGGCACCCACAGCCATGACCGCCACCGCGGTGCGGTGCCCAAGAGCCCATCGAAGCGCCGGAGCGTAGAGACGCTTGGCTTGCCTGACGATCCAAGGATCTTCCTCACTCCCTTGTGTCAGCGCCAAAGAACAGAGAACCGGCGAGAGCGTGAGCGACAACACGAGCGACACCAGGAGGGCAATCATGATGGTGTAGGCAAGGGGTTTGAACATCTTTCCTTCCATTCCGTGGAGCGATAGAAGGGGCAAGAACACCAGGATAATAATGAGAATGCCGAACACCACCGGTTGCCCGACTTCCTTCACCGCGTTGGTGACGAGTTGCAGCCTGGGTATGCTGGCGGCGGAATGATGGGACAGATGACGGTAGACGTTTTCGACGACGACGACCGACCCATCCACGATCATCCCGATCGCGATGGCCAGCCCACCCAGGGACATCAGATTGGCCGTCAACCCGATTTGACCCATCACGATGAACGTGGCGAGCGGCGCCAAGACCAAGGTCCCGACGACAATCAGCGCACTGCGAATATTTCCCAGAAAGAGGAACAATACGACGACGACCAGCACGACACCTTCCGCCAGCGATTTATAGACGGTGTTCAGTGCCTCGGTGATCAGCTCGATACGATCGTAAAACGGCACGATGCGCAATCCGTTCGGTAACAAGTGTTTGGCGTGGATATCTTCGATACGAGCCTTGATGCCCTCCACGACATCCCGCGCATTGCCGCCCCGCAACATCAGCACGATTCCACTGACCACCTCACGTTCCCCATTCAGCACTGTGGCGCCGTGCCTCACCGCATGGTCGATGAGCACACGCGCGACATCCGAGACATAGACCGGAGTTCCACCGGTTTCCTTGACCACGATACGTTCGATGTCCTCAAGGGAGCGGATCAGCCCGATCCCACGCACTATGTATTTTTCCGCATGCTTTTCCAGGATATTGCCGCCGGCGTTGGCGTTGTTCCGGGCCACCGCGTCAAAGACATCACGAAGAGTCAGGTTATATTTTCGCAACATGCCCGGCTCGACCAGCACTTGATACTGCTTGACGTATCCTCCCATTGAATTGACATCGATCACTTCCGGCGTGCTTTTTAAAAGAGGCCGGATCACCCAATCCTGAAGCGTACGCTGCTCGATCAAGCTTTGGTGCTCGGTTTCGCTACCGACGGCAGATCCAGGAGGGGCCTCCAAATAGTATTGGAACACCTCGCCCAGGCCCGTACTGTTCGGTACGAGCATCGGCTTGGCCCCGGGAGGAAGCTGTTCTTCGACTTCAAGCAGTCGTTCGAGCACCAGTTGGCGGGCCAGATTGATATCCATGGAATCATCGAAGACGATCGTAATGAGGGACAGGCCGACTTTTGTGAGAGAGCGCATCTCTGTCAGGGACGGCACACCCGTGAGCTGCAGCTCAATCGGATAGGTCACTAGGCGCTCGACCTCGGCCGGTGAGAGGCCGGGAGCTTTCGTGACAACCTGCACCAATACGCTGGTCACGTCGGGAAAGGCGTCGATCGGAATGGTTTGGAAGGCATAGACACCTCCGGCTCCGATCATGACCGCACAGATGATGATGAGCATCCGCTGACGCAGAGAGATGTCGAGAAGGCGGGAGACCATCAGACGGGTTTCTTCAACAATTCGGACTTCAAGACAAAGGCACCGTTCGTCACGACCGGCTCTCCTTCGTTCAAGCCACTGAGTATCGAGGTGAGTGTGCCGTTGGATTCGCCGACGTGGACCTCTCGCAATTCATACTCGCTCGCGCTGCGTTGCACGAACACGAACGTTCGGCCTTGATCGCGTTGCAGCGCCGCCTCCGGCACCGCCAACCGATCCGGCTGCGCTTCGGAAAAGAGGCGAATGGTCGCGAACAT
>CAZNBG010000062.1:0-6307 GCA_964570915.1 uncultured Nitrospira sp.
GGGAGAAGGGCGTTCGATGTTACATCAAGGCAACCGACTAAAGTCCTTGGTACTTTACTTTCCTCGTTACATTGGGGCCGTTTATCCTTTTCCTGGGTCTTTGGTTTTTCCTGATGCGCCAAATGCAAATTGGCGGGAATAAAGCTCTCTCTTTTGGAAAGAGCCGAGCCCGTATGCTGACAGAGGAAAGAAAGAAGGTCACATTTTCTGATGTGGCCGGTGTCGACGAGGCAAAAGAAGAAGTCCTTGAAATCATTGAGTTCTTGAAAGATCCTCGGAAGTTCCAGAAGCTGGGCGGGCGTATCCCCAAAGGCGTTCTTGTTGTTGGCCCTCCTGGAACCGGAAAGACTTTGCTGGCAAAAGCTATTGCCGGAGAGGCCGGGGTGCCATTCTTCAGCATCAGCGGTTCTGATTTCGTTGAGATGTTCGTCGGCGTGGGAGCCTCGCGGGTTCGTGATTTGTTTGAGCAAGGGAAGAAACATGCCCCGTGTATTATTTTTATCGATGAGATCGATGCGGTTGGTCGATTACGCGGCGCGGGCCTCGGCGGTGGTCATGATGAGCGAGAACAAACGCTCAATCAGTTGCTGGTTGAAATGGACGGATTCGACACAACTGAAGGTGTCATTTTGGTTGCAGCGACAAACCGCCCTGACGTACTCGACCCGGCCTTGCTGAGGCCCGGCCGATTTGACCGCCAGGTAGTCGTCAATCGTCCAGACCTCCGAGGGCGCTCTGAAATCTTGAAAGTTCATACGAAAAAAGTTCCTGTGGCCGCCAATGTGGAACTAGAAAAGATCGCCCGAGGAACACCTGGATTTTCAGGAGCTGACCTGGAAAACCTCGTAAACGAGGCGGCGCTGTGGGCTGCTCGTCAGAACAAGAAAGAAGTTGAAAGCATCGACTTCGAGATGGCGAAAGATAAAGTCATGATGGGTGCCGAACGCAAGAGCATGATTCTCACCGAGGAGGAAAAGCGGATCACGGCGTATCATGAAGCCGGCCATGCCTTAATGGCAAAACTCCTCCCTAACACCGATCCAGTGCACAAGGTGACGATCATTCCTAGAGGTCGGGCGCTGGGTGTCACGATGCAGTTACCAACCGACGATCGGCATAACTATTCCAAAGAATTCCTTTACAATACCTTGGCAATTCTTATGGGTGGACGTGTCGCAGAAGAGCTGGTGTTTAAACATGTCACGACCGGGGCAGGTAACGACCTGGAGCGTGCAACTGACCTTGCCCGTAAAATGGTCTGTGAATGGGGAATGAGCGAAAAGTTGGGTCCTCTGACTTTCGGGCAAAAGGAAGATTCCGTATTTCTCGGTCGAGACTTTGCGACCAAACGGGATGTCAGTGACCAAGTGGCGCTTGAGATCGATCTTGAGATCAAGCGCTTTGTGACAGAAAACTATGAACGCGCTAAGCGCGTGCTGACTGAACAGATGACGAGTCTGAAGGCGTTGGCGGAAGCGCTGCTTGAAAAGGAAGTGCTGGACGCGCCGGAAATCGTTCAGATTCTGTTGCAATCCTCCTCTCAAACAGTTCCTGCCTAGAATCATCGTGTGTGACGGCTCTTATGGAGATAGGAGCCGTCACATCATGACAGAACCTCATGGATGTTATCAGTGGTCCGTGGCGTGCAGTTCTAAGATAGCTTTATGTGCGTTTGAGAGATCGCATTCCTTGGTGCACGAGTTGGAACACGTCACATCACAGGCGGCTCCCCTACGAAATTGGTTTTCAGCCAAGGGACGCAGAATTTCCTGGAGGACGCGTCCGCTTATCATGGGTGTCGTGAATGTCACCACTGATTCCTTCTATGACGGGGGACGGTATAGAGCGCCCGAACGTGCGATTGCACATGCGCTGGAACTCGTCGGGCAAGGTGCGGACATCATCGACATCGGTGGAGAGTCAACGAGGCCTGGTGCCACTCCGATCAGTGAGGAAGAAGAACTGGCTCGCATTCTCCCGGTGATTGAAGGATTAGTGCATCATGTGAAAGTCCCTATTTCGATCGATACCACCAAATCACGTGTGGCTCAGCTCGCATTGGATATCGGGGCGTCGATTATCAATGATGTAAGTGCGCTGCGGCAAGATCCGGCGATGGCTTCCGTGATTACCGAGTCAGATGCGGCGGTCGTCCTGATGCACATGCAAGGAACTCCACAGACGATGCAACTCGCACCCCATTACTCAGATGTCGGAGCTGAAGTGTTGCAGTTTTTTGAGGAGCGTGTAGACGCTGCCCTTCTTGCCGGAATCGCTCGAACAAACATCATTCTTGATCCTGGATTTGGTTTTGGTAAGCTGTTGCTGCATAATCTTGAGCTTCTTAGGGAACTGCCATCTTTCTCGGTGCTGAACTGTCCCTTGCTGGTGGGTCTGTCTCGGAAAGGCTTCATCGGACACATTGTCGACAGGCCCGTTGACCAACGTGAGTGGGGGACGGCAGCGGCCGTTGCGCTGGCGGTCGATCGAGGCGCTCACATCGTGCGTGTTCATGATGTGGCCATGATGATTGATGTAGTCAAGATGGCTGCGGCGTTGAGCCCTCGTTGGTCATCTTGTGGACAGGAGTATGATGCGTAAGTTATTTGGCACGGACGGTGTCCGAGGTGTCGCAAATCTCGACCCCATGACTAGCGAGATGGCGATGCAGTTAGGGCGAGCAGCCGCGCATATCTTTATGAGACGAGCTGGCCGCCATCAGATCGTCATCGGTAAAGATACCCGGATCTCCGGCTATATGTTGGAGTCTGCGTTACTGGCAGGAATCTGCTCGATGGGCGTCGATGTGCTGTTAGTCGGACCGATGCCGACACCGGCCATTGCCTTCTTAACCAGGAGTCTTCGCGCAGATGCAGGGGTCGTCATCTCGGCCTCACATAATCCTTACCAAGATAACGGAATCAAATTCTTTTCAAGTGACGGTTTCAAGCTGCCGGACGAGGTGGAAGCTCGTATCGAAGAACTGATCGTATCGGATGAGATTCGGCATCTCAGACCAACAGCAGATCTTATCGGCAAAGCGTACCGTATCGACGATGCGGAAGGACGCTACATTGAATTTGCGAAGCGGTCGTTGCCCAAAGACCTGGATTTTCAAGGGATCAAACTCGTCGTCGACTGTGCCAATGGCGCCGCGTACAAGGTGGCGGCGACTGTTCTTAAGGAATTGGGCGCGACGGTTGAGGTCATCGGCAACAAGCCGGACGGCATGAACATCAATTCCGGGTGCGGTGCCGTCCATCCCGAACTCCTTCAGGAGGCGGTGCGCCGCCACAAAGCAGACATCGGGATCGCCTTGGATGGCGATGCCGATCGGGCGGTCTTTGTCTGTGAACAAGGGATGCTTATCGATGGAGACCATGTCATGGCCGCGCTGGGTCTCGATCTCCATCACCACGGCCTTCTCGCGAAGCAGACCTTAGTCGGAACTGTCATGAGCAACTTCGGACTTGAGTTGTCGATAGCCAAAGCAGGAATCAAACTGATTCGAACCCCGGTCGGTGATCGGTACCTGCTCGAACGCATGTTGGCGGAGGGCTTTAACTTTGGCGGCGAACAATCCGGGCATTTCATATTTCTCGACCATAACACGACGGGAGACGGCCTCATCTCAGCTCTGCAAATGTTGTCATTAATCAAACGAACCGGGAAGCCGTTATCCGAGTTAGCGAAGGCCATGACCGCCGTGCCACAGGTATTAGTCAATGTTCACGTCAAGCGGAAGCCGGTCTTGGAGTCGATTCCCGATATCAATCGGGCGATACAAGAGAACGAGCGTCGCCTCAACGGGAGCGGACGAGTGGTTATTCGGTACTCAGGGACTGAACCGTTGTTGCGGATCATGGTGGAAGGTGAGCACTCCACGGTCGTGAAGGAAGTGGCTGAAGATTTGGCCAGAGTCGTACGAGAGCATATCGGCTGAGTGTTCCTTCTCGTGCATGAGGGACGCTCATGCTTCCAACCCTTACGGTAGCGTTTCTCCTCGGTCTTCTGTGCGGCTCACACCTCTCTTTGTTTCCGTTTTCCGTCATTGGTTTGTTGGTCGGCGTGGCCGTTGGGTTCGGTATTCTCGAACGAGGCGGCTATCTCAATACCCGGTCCGCTCTGTTCTTCTATTTCAGCCTTCTCTTCGGTGTAGTCTACTGGACTGCCATCGTTCCGCCGCCTCAGGATCACGCTTCGGTACCGGTTCTGCATGATGCGGTGCAAGCTACGTTCACTGGTCGGGTTGTGGCGCCGGTTCAGCATAGTGTCGGGCGTCAGACAATCCTTGTTCAAACTGAAGACTCGGTTTCGAAATCAAGGCGCATACGCCTCATATGGCGTGACCCGGGTTTCACGCTCCACCACGGCGACCGCATCCTGTTTCACGGACACGTTCATCGTCCGACCGGATCGCTGAATCCAGGGGGATTCAATTATGCCGCCTACTTGGAACAGCAGGGTATCGATCTTGTCACTACCATTACCGGGACTCACGCGGTCACGCTGCTGGAGACGCCTCAGACAGGACTGGGGCGCTTGTGGAATCACATCGATCGTTGGAGGGCGATCATACGAGAGGCCGCCCTCCGCACATTGAGCCAACCTACCTTGGGAACATTTCTCGGCATGATCATCGGCGAGCGTGGATACCTGGAACAAGACCTCCAAGAGTGGTTCATGGTCACAGGAACGGTTCATCTACTCTCGATTTCCGGCTCACACCTCGGGCTTGTCGCGGTGGTGGTCTTTTGGCTTGTGAGACACGTCGTCTTATGGCTTCCCTCCAGCCTCTTGCTAGCTCTTTCTCGACGACTCACACCGTCAAAGATCGCGATTCTTCTCACGTGGCCCGCTGTCGCGCTGTATGCATTGCTGGCAGGAGGCGAATTAGCGACCATCCGTTCGCTTGTCATGGTTACACTGGCCATGGTCGCGGCCTGGCTTGGGCACGAACGCCATCTAGGTCATATGATGGCGGTGGCTCTCTTGGCGATTGTCCTACATGATCCTCGCGCGATCTTTGATATTTCCTTCCAGCTCTCGTTTCTATCCGTCCTCGTGATGATTAACATGATCGTCGTTCTGAATATATGGATCGAAGAGGAACAGCACACTGACCGAGGGCTGGCAGACAACCTTGTGAGCCATAGCCTCAAGGCCTTGTTGATGAGCGGAGCCGTGACATTGGCCACTTTCCCCATGGTCGCATTCTATTTCAATCAGGTTCCATGGATGGGAGTCGTCACAAACCTCGTTGCCGTCCCGTTTACCGGTATCATCTTAGTTCCGCTGGGGTTACTCTCCGCTCTGTGGACGATCATTTCCGGCGCTGATTCCTTAATCTTTGGTTCAGGTTTGGAGCGTTTGTTCGAGTGGATGATTCTTGCGCTCCGGTGGTGTGCAGGCCTTCCAGGAGGGGAATGGCATGTGGCGGCGCCATCCATTCCGATGATGGCGCTGTTTTACGCAGGACTGATCGTGGCTTGTATTCATGCATTGCCACTGCGCGTCCGGGGTGCGAGCGCCGGTGTGGCGATCGTGTTGATCAGTTGGTCGGTTATGGTTCCAGGGCCACAGAGGGATGGAGATCACTGGCGTGTCACTTTCCTTGATGTCGGACAAGGAGATAGTGCCGTTCTCGAATTGCCGGATGGTCAGACGGTTCTTATTGACGGCGGAGCTCGATATGAACGGTTTGATATGGGGCGTGGGGTGGTGGCGCCGTTTCTATGGAATAGGGGAATCCACCATATCGATCATATCGTTGGGACACACCAGCAATTGGATCACGTCGGTGGGTTAATTTGGATACTCCAGCACATGTCGGTCGGACAGTATTGGGGAGGAGGGGGACTCGAACGGTCTGAGCGGTTCGTCGACGACCTCAAAGCAGCCCTGCGCCATCAACATCTCGAGGAACAAACCGCCGTACGCGGACAAGACTTGTTACAGTCCGGTCCCTGTCGGCTGAGCATTCTCAATCCGCCGGAATCAACCGGTATGCCCGAGCTCGTTCGATCCCACAGCGGATCATCCTTGAACAATCGATCCATTGTTTCGCGATTGCAGTGTGGAGCGCACTCCATTCTTTTTGCGGCGGACATCGAAACGGGCGGGGTGACGCGCTTGACAGAGGACGCACGCCAGCCGGTGACCATGCTGAAAGTACCGCATCACGGAGCACGCAGCTCATTGGACCGGGACTGGCTGCGGCAACTCCATCCCCAGTATGCAGTCGTGTCTGTTGGTGCCACCAACCCCTATGGACATCCGGTGGAATCAGTGCTCCAAGCCTATGAAG
>CAZNBG010000062.1:6317-10904 GCA_964570915.1 uncultured Nitrospira sp.
GCATGTGACGGTCTATCGTACGGATCTCGACGGAGCGATCTGGGTGACAGGGCGTTTGAAGACTCCCGAGCTCACCGTGATCCGCATGCGTGATGTGATCGTGCGCCCTGTCGACCTTCGAAACTGTCTCTGGCGCTGTGAATACCAGAATTGGCGCCGCCTCTTCCTTCAATTGTCGTGAATGGCCGACATTCCTCCTCGCCGCTCTCTTTCTAAAGTACTCCCGTGACGCCGTCCTTCGACTGTACAAGATCGGTAAGGAGTGACAGTTTTTGGCTCTTTTTGGCAGAAATGCTGAGAGAGCACAGCAGAAGTAGCAGTATTTTCACACTTTTAACGAGATGCTAGCAAGGCATAGCACGTGCAGACGTTCATTGTCCGGCCAGCGCACTGTCTAAAGGGAGTCACAATCATGCCTAGGCTTGTTCGTATCGTTATTCAGCTTCCGGTTGAACTCAAGGAGAAACTCGACGCTCTCAAGCAGCAGGGATACACAACGAGTGGGTTCATTCGAGCCACATTGGAACGGGAGCTAAACAAGCTCGATCCACGGCCGGACCCCGCGACGAGAAAGGTCGTACACAGATGACCTTGGCAAATGTCACGGTTCACAGGAGTAAGGACAACAGTGGCCCGGCTATCTGATCTGATCCGAGAGCAGTCGTCTGATCCGAAAAGTGGGGGATCTCCTCGCCCTCAGCCCGTGGATTCATCTCTCGACGCTGACCGTTGTTGGTATGTTTCGACGAGGCAGGAACTCGTGGGAGTCAGAGAGGCAGTTCGTTCGAGCAAATCCCCACAATTCAAAGCATGTGTCGGTCTCGCCAGTCAGTTGGTGCAACTACTCCGGCGCGGCGACGACCTGGTCGGATGGGTCTTGGGCGGTCGCACCGAAGATTATCTCGTAGACAATGCACTGCATGCCGCGGTCTTGGGAGTCAAGGTGGGGATGGGGTTGCAGTACTCGGAGGGAGAATTGGAGCGACTGGCATTGGCGGGACTGCTGCATGACATCGGTATGTGGACCCTTCCTGTGTCACTCGTCGAGAAGTGTGGAGCATTCTCGGAGGACGAGCGCGATCTTCTCCGTACTCACCCTGAGCGAGGCCGTCGGATTCTCTCCGGTCAGGGGAACGCCTTTGAATGGCTCTCGACGGTTAGTGCGCAGGAACATGAACGGTGGGACGGCAGTGGATATCCATGCCGGTTAAAGGGCAAACAGATTGCCGAGCCGGCACAGATTATTGGAGTGGTCGATACACTTGACGCCATGGCAACGGCACGACCTTATCGCAAGAGCTTGACACCTCACCAGGCCATCCGCGACCTGTTGCTTCACGCCAAGTCAATATTTTCGCTCCGTGTCTTAAAAGCGGTGGGAGATCAGATCACTCTTTATCCGGTTGGCACGAGCGTACGTCTTAGTACGGGAGAAGTCGGGACCGTCAAGAGAATCAATTCGCGGTATCCGATCCGTCCCGTAGTCACGCTCTCCAAGTTTGGTGAAGTGAGTGAGTTGGATTTGTCCCAAGGAATGTCATCGCATATTGTGGAGGTCCTGCAAACCAGGGCGGCATCGTAGGAGAGATGGTATGTGGGGGCTAAACAGAGAATCGGTCGTGGTCGGTGTACTGGCGATGGAAATCGTTCTGTTTCTGACCAGCTGTCGAAACCCTGGGCAATCGACGTTGCCTCCTTCAGCGGTGAGCTCCGCACCACATTCGCTTCCCCCTTTGCCGAAAGGCGATGTGTATGCCGATGAAACGGTTCCAACTGCGGAGACGTCAATCGAAACGGGAGATACCTTGGAGGTGGTCATCCGTAGAGGTGCCGGAGAAGAAAAGTACAGCAGCTTGGTGCGAGAAAACGGCTCCGTATCGGTAGGGTTCATAGAAGTCACCGTCGGTGGCGTCACCGTGGCTGAGGCCGAGCAGCGTGTTCAAGAAGCCGCCAAGCCATTCATGCGTGACCCACGTGTCCAGATCGCGCTCAAGAAAAAACTGCTCAAGATCAAGCGGGTGTTCGTATTTGGGGATGTTCGGAAACCCGGGGTCATCCCGATGGCCCGCAATATGACGGTGCTGCAGGCGTTGGCCGCCGCCGACAGCTTTCACGAGACCGCTCTGTTGGAAGAAATCCGGGTAGTGCGAGGAGGAGACTTTGCAAAACCGCGGATTCTGACTGCCGATGTGGCACGTCTGTTTACGTACGGAGATCTCTCACGAAACCTCGCCCTTGAAGAGAATGACGTGGTGTTTGTCCCGCGTGAACATCTGGGGGATGCGACCGAAGCGGCGAAGAAGATCATGCCGATTATTCAGGTCGCAATCATGCCGATTTATCCGGCGTATCTGATTCCGGCATTTACGTCGTTCAAGCCCTAGACCGAGGGGGCTAAGACTAGGATTGCTCATGGCACAGTACGAACTGAACGTCATCGATTACTGGCTCATCCTCAAAAAGCGCAAGTACCTGATCCTCCTTTCCACCGTCATGGTCGTACTCTTTACATTCCTGTTTTCCGAGTTTCTTAAACCCAACCCGATTTACGAGGCTTCCGCTCGGGTGAAGTTCGAACGCAGTACGACGATGGCCCAGCAACTCCTGGAGTCTCTTTCATACACCAATATCAACGATCTCGGCACACAGATCGAATTCATTCGCAGTTTTCCGGTCATGGAACGGGTGGCCATGGATCTCGGGCGTGTCGGTCGTGATGTGTCCGAGGAAGAAAAGAGGTCGGCTACCTACCTCAACATTGTCTACAACCTGGGCCAGGAGATTACGGCGCAGCGGGAAGGAGATACCAACATTATTCGCGTTTCAGCCACGTCGGACCAACCGGAACAGGCAGAACGGATGGCCAATTCTGCCGCGTCCGCCTACCGAGTGGAAAATATCGCCGCGCGCAATCGCCTTGTAACGGAATCGCGGCGGTTCGTCGAAGAACAGCTGGCGTATCTGGAAAAGAGCCTCAACGACTCGGAGGAAGCGTTGCGTGGTTTTAAAGAAAATGAAGGCCAGGTGTTTCTATCGGACGAAGCGAGAGCCGCGCTGGATACCTTCACCAAACTGGAAGAGCAGTATAACGACGTGTTGCGTAAGCGCGCTGAAGGCGAGCGCCAGATCAATGTGCTGAAGCGGTCAGATGCCGTCATTGGGAATCAGACGGGGCGAATCTTTACCGAGGAGCAAAATGCGCTCCTGACGATCTTAAATCAACGGGTGTTGGATTTAATCCAAGAGAGAGACACCTTACTGATCAATTACACGCCTGATCACCCGCAAGTAACGGAACAGCAGAAGAAAATCGACAATGTGAAATCCGAAATGGTTCGTGAGTTGAATTCCAAAGTCGCTACTCTTCGGAATCGAGAAGACGCGCTGCAAGAACAACGGGATCATTACCGAAAGCGCTATCTCGGATATCCTCGCGCGGCGATACAAATGAGTCGATTAGAGCGCGAGGTCAAAGTGAATACCGACCTTCTCGCTACTCTGAAGGCAAAGCATCAGGAGTTATTAATCAAGGGCGCGGAGCGGATTGAGGAAGTGACGTTGATCGCTCCCGCCATGACCCCGATGAGTCCCATCAATGCATCACACGTCACTTTGAACCTGATGATTGGAGCGTTGATGGGATGCTTCCTGGGTATTGTGCTCGCGTTCGGTCGTGAATCGTTCGACACCTCGATAGGAACGATTGAAGGAGTCGAAGAGTTTCTCAAAGTGCCTGTCTTGGGAATCATCCCACAGTTCGATCAGAAAGCCTTGACAGACATGGCCCTGGAGGCCTTGCCTCCAGGTACACCCCCTTCCATCTCGGACAGCTTGTCAAAGTTGATTTGCCTGATCGATCCAAAGTCCGTCTTGTCCGAGAGTCTTCGCTCGCTTCGAACGAATATCCAATTCGCCAGTATGGATCGCAGAGTCAAGACGATCATTTTTACCAGTGCTGCTCTGGGCGAAGGCAAAAGTACCTGCGTGATCAATTTGGCGATCACCATGGCTCAAGAAGGGATGAAGGTGCTGTTGGTTGATGCCGATCTCCGCAAGCCGATCGTGCATCAGCGGTTGGGATTGGAACGTGAGCCAGGACTAGCCGACGCCTTGCTCGGTACGACCTCATGGCGATCGTATGTGCGCTCGGCGACGGATCTTATGCTTGGGACAGTCGGTGTCGATCGCTTGCTGAACACCCCCGGGCTGGACAATCTGCACGTTCTCACCAGCGGGTCAGAATCACGAAATCCAAACGAGTTCTTGAACATCAACAAAATCAAAACGCTGACATCAGAAATGCAAGAAGACTACGACATCGTGTTGATCGATACACCGCCGATCCTTCCGGTCACGGATGCGGTAGCCTTTAGCTCCCGTGTCGATGGGGCCATCCTGGTGTATCAGGTCGGACGGATCGGGAGGAATGCCCTGAAACGCGCCAAATTCCTGCTCGACCATGCGCAGGCGAATGTCCTTGGGGTGGTCCTCACCAATGTGAAGTCGGAAGTCACGCCGGAGTATGGGCTCTATCGTTACGAGTATCGCTGACGTGATTTCGGGAGCTTCCGCCTTATGCACCAAACG
>CAZNBG010000063.1:0-10902 GCA_964570915.1 uncultured Nitrospira sp.
AACATCAACGAAAAATCGCGATAGTTCTTCCGATTTTCGTTTCCAGGGAGCGTCCGATCCACGAGAACATCGGTGCGCCAACTACTCTTCATCGTAATGTCCTCACCGGTCACCGGATCCCGATACCGTGACCCCTTCGGGCCGACGATGACGGAACCGAACAACCCGTTCCGTGGGTTTTCAACCACGTTCCCCCAGTCCTGAATGAGGGCAGCGAGTTCACCATACTCCGGATGCGCATAATAGGTGTACGTCTTGCTCTCGCCTGGCCCAACGGTTTGGTCGCCCGGATTGTTCCCCACATTGGCGCCGAACGAGTCCTTCGGGTTGAACGCCATCATGTCGACGTGGAACCCGGCCCGCTCTTTCGCCATTTCATTCTTGAGGTTGATTTTCATGCAATCGCCGACGTTCACGTGCAGAGTCAGCGGGCTCGGCTTCAATTCTCCAGCCTTGACCCGTCCACGATCGCCGTCGAGTACATACATCTTCCCTTGCTCATTGCCGAAGACCATCTTCCGCTCGAGATCGACTTCCATGACTCCCGGTGCACCATCATGGTACCGGATCTGTTGATCGATCGCCGACACGTTAAAGGTCTTCACCGGTGCATCGGCCGGACAAACGGACGGCGCAGATTTTTGAATCTGCTCGCGTCCAGGTAACGGCTTCAGGTCGCCTTGCAATTCATCGAACACTCGGAACAACCCCCAGCTGCCTTCCGCAAAGTGAGACGCGCGGCCACTATAGTAGAGATAGTCACCCGCTTGCTTTTGAGGGCCTCCGGCGGCTGGAATCGCCGGATCATACCGCTCGCCGATCGCCAGATGGATGGTGCTGCGCGGCATAGCGGTCGTGCCATACCGTTCCATCGGGAACCAGTGGCCGGTCACGTGCCACGTATGCACTTCATTGGCCGAACCGACCAGCGCCCGAACGAGAATCGGATCGCCCAGATAGGCACGCAACAATGGTGTGCCCGGGTCCCCGTGAATCCCGGATACGAACAACTTTGATGGGTCCGGATCGTTGGCCAGACGCACACTCAACGGCTCCACACGCATGCTGTAGCCGCTGCCTGTGGTCGCTTCTCCACCGTTCAGGAACCACATCGCCGATTTATTGATCCGCTCGGGGAACTGATGCGAAGGCGGCCCATCGACCGTCACCACATTCATTTTTGCCTGCGGATTGTCGGTCAAGATCAATTCAGCCGACCTCGCATTACTGTCCATAATGTGCATCATGACTTCGCGGAAACTGCCACGGATATGAGCAGAAACGGGTTCGAGCGTATGGATATCCGCAACGGGGCCGCTCCGGATTTCCTTACCGGTCACCGGGTCATGATACGTCGACCGAGGTGGTTCGGTAATGAACGCCGAAAACAAACCGTGTCCCCATGTATCGGTTCCGAACACGTGGTCATGCCAGTACACCGTGCCTATATCAGCATCGACGTACCACCGCTCACGAATGAACTCCACACTGGCAATATCGTTCTTCTTGTGCCCATACTTCAACGGAGCATCGAACGTGATCGTCTTGCCGTTGATGGCCTTGATCCTGACCACTTCAAAATACTTCGGATCGTCCATCCCCACGCCAAGCTCTATATTAAGATGAAACTTTGATGGATCCGCCACCGTGATACTGCGTGCGCCAGCCTTGCTGTCCGCCGTCAACACCGTGTTTCCCGGCAACGGCATCCCCTTCTCCGGCTCAGGGTCTTTCAGCATCGTGAACGCCCGCAACGACATGTCGTAGGAAAACCCGATGGTCGGTCCATCGGATGCGCTCGTATCGAATTGGAAGAAGTGCGGATGGAGGTTGATTTTATTCGCCCATCCGGTCCGCGCATCATCGGGAATTTCGTTCTTGAAGATGACGTCTACGCAATCGTAGACGTTTCCACGAATCACCAGTGGAACTTGCTTCGCGGGGGTCTTCCTGACTTCTGCTTCTTCCTCATGCAACACATAAATCATGCCGATCGGATCGACGATCGCCGCTGTTTTAGACGTCGCAGGTTTGAGGGTAATCGGTAGGATAATGGAGTGAGTCGTATAGAACTTCCGCGGAGAATTTTCCGGACAGAGACTCCACGGGCCCTGTTCTCCCGGCCTGGCCGGCTCGGTGCTCTTCGTGCCGTCTTCCCTCACATGGAACGGTTCCAACCATGGAGCGCCGCCGTGATTGGGCGCAAACGGCGGCCGCTTTCCAAGATGTGGCCGTAGCCATGGAAATGCCAGCTTTCCCGTTTGCGGATCGAACGTGATCGGCGGGCGCTTCAACGGTGTCGGCGACGCATAGTCCGCCCACTTGTGAGGAGTTTCCGGCTCATTGAGCGCCAGGTTTCCCTCCCACTTCCAGTTGATGACCGTCGCATCATGTGCCTTGGCCTGCACGACTTGATCTTCCGACTTGCCGGGAAGGCCTTGCGGCGGCAACATATACTCTACCCAATCCTTGATGGAGACCTTCACCGGATTGGCTTTCCAATCGGTCTTGTCTTTGGTGATCTCGTACTTTTTCCCGCCATACCAATCCACGGTCGTGCCGACCAACTTGTCGGAACTGACGGCGAGTTTGATTTTCCCCTTTCGATCCGGCAGTTCGACCAGCGGCTTCATCACATCAGTCTGAAACCCCGGCGACTGCAAGGTGTTATACACCCGCCAGAATCCCCACATGCCTGTGACGTAGTGCTGCGGAATATGACAGTGGAACACGAATTCTCCAGCCAACGCTTGCAACCCGCCTGATCCACCTTCGATCACTTCGTCATAAATTTCAGATGGCCCAATCGACTGCACATCCAGGCGATCGGAGGTGTCATTGATCATTGGGAACTTGACCGGACCATTCTTGGACAAGGTCGGATCCAACTTGCTGGTTCCCGGCTGTCTGGCCCAACGGATCGATCCACCGTGGAGATGGTGAGAGTGCACGATCTCTGATCCGCCGACCATGCGATACTTCGCCGGATCACCCAAGTAGGAACGTGGAATGGTTGTGGCCGGATCCCCGAAGGAGTAGGACCCATAGCCCTGCGACTCATCGGCAAAGCCGACTAAGTGCGCCTGAAGCTCCAGCCGTGTGCCATGCGGTTCGCTCCGATAGTTGAGCAAGCGCGCCGCCGGACGATACGTATCGGTGTGCGCATCGCGCTGGGGAAGCATGTCTCCCTTGCGATTCAACAGCCGGAACGTCTCATCGCCGGCCTCATGATAGAAAATCACGAATTCCCGGAAGTCCGACCCCTTCTCCATATCGATCATGGCTTCCCAGCCACTCGCCATTTCTTCGCCCGTAAACGGACTCAGAAAACGAGACCCACGCGGCTCGACCACGAGGGATCCCAGCAGTCCCAGAGAATACTGTTCCCTGGAGGCGTGGCTGTGAAACGCACGTCCACCTTCTTGAAGATCGGTCGGGATGTACCATTCAAACTCACCGGTCTTTCCCGTGGCCACCAACGCATCCGGGTTATTGGCTGTCGCCGGTTTTCCCGTGCTGGCGACCAGCATTTGCGACCCGTTAATGATCATGTTCGTCGGCTCACCCTCGATCTGATTCCGGAGGGTGATCCGCAAACAATCGCCTTGGTTGGCGCGGATGACCAGCGGTTGAATCAAATCGCCCTGCAAACCGTTCGAGACCGCGCCTTCCGAAAACGTTTCATCTTCGCTCTCACGCGCCGCGCGGTTCTTGGTCTCTTCCTCGCGCACTCCGGCGACGTTTTCGGTCAGGGCGTACATGTAGCCCGGATAAAAATCGCCGAACCGGTTGACCGTAATCTCGATGTTCATCGCCGTGACGTCATACTTCCGCACGGGCGCGTGTGCCGGGCACCGCATGCCCTGCGTCACTTTTACCTTGTCAGGGTCCTCCGCAACCAGCAACACGCCCTGCTGCATGGCATGGGAACCCGCCCCCTGGAATGGACCTTTCGTCTGCACCTGCCGTTCGATCTGTTCGACGGCCTTCGACATCTTATCCATCAATACTGGACCCGCTTGCGCACTGACCGGTGTTGCCAACCCTGCCTGGGGATCTGCAGCCACGTGTGCATCGTGCGACATGATCGCACCGGCTGGTAGCACACCAGCCAATACCAGGCTGGCTGCCAACCCCCATATTCCCGGCCTTATCCATTTCATTGAATCACTCATAACGCTTCCCCTCCCATCCATCAATTGTGTCAAGAAATGTGTCAAGCAAGAGTCACTAGAGTTAGTACGTTGGACTTTCAATTCACGGTAAGGTGATGATCGTGATGATGGAGCGCAACCATCGGAAGATCGTCAGAAGTTAGAAGATCTCAAAGCTAGGACGGGGCAAACCCCTTTCCCACTTTGTGGGCGGACTTATATATCCATTTTGGATGAACTTTGCAAGACGGATTTTACGGCAACTTGTCGACGTCGCCGGTGGACCGGCAGGACGGTTCCGATCAAGGCAGCAGGGAGTACATTAAGTGTCTTTCTACGACAATGAGAGTCATCATTCATTGATCAAGCAGGTAAGCAGACCATCCCTCTGGCCATCGTCACAGCAATACGCCGTCACGTTTCCTGGCGTCTTCTTGGATCAATGCGTGAGCCGGCTGGTTGGCCCCCTCACCCACCGTCTAGTACGACATGGAATGTCAAATCGACATCGGCTCGTCGCACTTTGACCGACACCTCTTGGCCCGGGCTTGTCCGCTCGATGAGGAAATTTTTCAGTTGAGCACCATCGAGAATCTCCATGCCTTCAATGGCCAACAAGATGTCATGCTTCTGAATACCTGCCGATTTTGCCGGCTCTGCGACGTCTTTCACACCCACGCGCAACTTCGTGCCTTCTTTCACCGAAGTCATGTGGACTCCAAGTCTTGAGAATGCAAGAGGTTTCCCTGAAAGTACTGCATTGATGATGCGTTCAGAAAGAGTGCCAGGAATGACAAATGTCATGCGACTGCAATGAGCCTGGGTCTCCTCTTTATCAGTTTGGATCACGGCATGCAGAATGCCTACAATTTCTCCTTGGGCGTCGAATAATGCACCTCCTGAATTTCCACTGCAGGCCGAGAGGTCCGTCTGGATGAGGCGGGTCTCAATGGTTTGGAGAAATGTATTCGTATTTCCAATCTTCCCAAAGGCAATGGTTGGCCCCCACCCGAGTGGATAGCCGATTGTGAAGACTTCCATCCCAGGTGAGACCTCAGCCGAGGCAAAGGAGGTCCCCGCCTGCAATTTGGAGCGATGCTGTTCGGCAACTCGGTACACAACGATATCCATAAACGCGCTATCGTTCACGAGATCGGCAGGAAGTTCATGAAGATCATTCGTGAGTATGCGTATCTGTTTCTGAATGACGGTCCCTGTCGAAAGCTGGTGTTGTTGTGCGGCATGTCTCGCGGTAATCACATAGCCGTCTCGTAGATGAAATCCGGTTCCTCGGACGACAATCTTCCCAGGTTTCTCCGGTGTTCGCTGATCCTGCGTATCCGCCAGGATACCCACGGTCACTTGTTTCGCTCGGAGAAACGCGTCCGGACTGAGCACGGTCGTTTCAGCATGGAGCGGGAAGCTGAGCATGGTGGCGACGAGCCACACTCCGAATGCAGGAAGACGCCGGTAGCGAGCGGCACAGAGGTGACCGGTGCTCATCAACATTCCTTTCCACGGCCGTGCATGTATTACAGCTGGATACTATAATCGCATCGCGTGGTTTCTGAAAGAGTGCCGAATACTATGGAGAGTGCGACACAGACGCTCAGTGTAGGGTGCAACACATTCTGGTTTCAGCCATGAGTCTCGACAGCCAGACGAGCGGCCAACTTGGTGCGACACGGTTCGTGATCGCGCTATTTCTCCTGATCGTGGCTGAAGGCCCGTGCATCGTAGAAGCCGGCTCGAAGCCCTCACCGGAACTCGCCCGCCATGTGGCGGAGATCGTGAGGCTGGCCAGGCTATCTCCAATGATACCCATTCCAGCCGGTCCATTTTTACTCGGAAGCCAGAGGGTCGATAACGACCCCTATGGAGGATGGACCCAGTTTGACGATACGGAACTGCCCCAGCATCGCGTCTGGTTGGATACCTTTGAAATGGATCGAGATGAAGTGAGCCTTGGTGAATACCTGGCGTTCCTCCAGAACCGGGAGCTCCATCCTTCAGACGAGCTGCAGAAACTCCTGTGGCATGTCATCAGTATCCATTTCGTCTCGGATCAAACCCTGACCCGATGGCCCGCACTGTATGTCACATGGGCCGAGGCGAACGACCTGTGCGCCGCAAAGGGCGGGAGACTACCGACAGAGGCCGAGTGGGAAAAAGCGGCCAGAGGGCCCGATGGCAGTCCCTATCCATGGGGTGAAGCGATTCCCAACTCCTCTCTCGCGATGTTTGGTCAACACCATGTCCATGAGATCCCTATTCTCGCAGCAGTCGATTCATATGAAGAAGGCACAAGCCCATATGGCCTGCACCATATGGCGGGCAATGTCGCCGAATGGGTGCGGGACTGGTTCGGATTCGACTACTATGCGTATATGCCAGAGCGCAATCCGCCGGGCCCAACCATTGGGCGCTACAAGAGTGTTCGCGGCGGTTCATGGAAAAGTAAGCGCATCATGCTTCGAACGGCGACCCGAGGCGGCGCCCTCCCTGCCCAACGTGTTGCCACGATCGGATTCCGATGCGCGCGATCGTCGTCCTCCGGGACTCCCTAACCGACAGAAATCGCCTCCGCGTCACTTGCCAAGCAAAACGGCTCTTAACCCAAAATTAAGTGCGCGCCTTTCCCCTCGATCTGCCGCCCTCATCATGAGCAACGGTGATGTGGCGCTGTCACGAGTCGCCGGACTCTGTGTTGACTATTTCATCGGTGCATCGGACGCGCAACGAAATCCTGTAGACTCGTTTCGAACGGCTGGATCGCTTTCCACACGAGTAAAGATACGAACCGTAGGTGTCTCGTTTTGCCAGCCTGCGCCGCGAATGACCTTCTTTGTCCCCGTGTCTGGACCTTTTGGGTTCTTCTGTGGGCTCTTCTCATAGTAACCGGCATCGTACCAGTCGTTGACCCATTCCCACACATTGCCGGCCATGTCATACACACCGTACGGGCTCTTACCCGCTTCATAACTGCCGACCGGCATGAGAGTCTTCCCTCCCCTCCACTGTTGATTGTAGTTGAGATGTTTGGAAGTCGGTTCGATATTCCCCCAAGGAAATCGGCGATCAGACGTGCCTTTGGCGGATTTTTCCCATTCTGCTTCCGTGGGCAGCCGTTTCCCGGCCCATCTGCAGTAGGCCTCGGCATCGAACCAATCGACATTGACGACGGGTCGATCCGTCAATTCATCGCTGATGGACTCCCCTTGCCAGAGACTTCTTGTCGGATTTCTTGGATGTTCCGGAACACGATGCCCTGCAGACTTAACGAATTCCAGATAATGGCCATTTGTCACTTCGAATTTGTCGATCGCAAACGTGCCTACAAACACCTCATGGCGTGGATACTCATCACGTCCTCCGTCACGGTCCCCAGACGGCACACCCATTGGGAACGAGCCCGCCGGAACGAGGACCATTGGTGCACCATCTTTGCTTGTCGGCGGCTCGGCCGGATCCTGAACCGCTGGGTCCATTGCTAACACAACGGGCACATTGAGGGCGAAGCACATCAGTGACACCCCAATAAGATATCGGACGACCATGGACAAACCCCTTCCATACAATCAGAATCGGTTCATTCGAACCATTACGATGGGCAGCGCCCAGGTCAATGAACGCAGGGCTCGCCACATCCTCATCCTAATCTTTCAGTGGAACGACTTTCAGCAGTGCGCCTCCGGCCGTTGCCCGAACGGCATCATCCTCATCGTGCAGACCCTGTTTGAGGAGTGGAACCGCCCCGACGCCTTCGATTTTTGCGATTGATTTCATCGCCGCAATCCTCACCCGAGGCACCGTATCCTGAACCAGAAATGTCAAGGCAGATCGAGACGGTTCGCGATTGGATTCCTCCGCATGTCCCAAAGCTCGTGCGACCGCAGCACGAATGGCAGGCTCTTTCGTATGGCTGAGAGTCCGTACTGATTCGGCCACGTTCTCATACCGTTCCTTCTGCTCCAGCAACGCACCGATGACGAATGCTCTCACTGCGGGGTCCCGGTCATCGAGCGCACTCTTCAGAGGCGCGCGTGTATCGAATCCATGCGACTGCCCCAAGCTGACAGCCGCGGCGATCCGTACGGGGGGAAGTGGATCATTCAGCAGTCGTGTCAACGCAGCGACAGCTTCCGCAGTGGACACATGGGACAACGCTGCGGCGGCAGCCCCGCGAACCGACGGCTGCTTGTGTTCACTTGATTCGAAGAGAACCGACAACGTTTCCGCCGACTGCCGATCGACCAAGGCGCGAATCGCCGAGTGCCGCCCATCCGGATTTGGCCCCTTCGCGTACTGTAACAGCAATTCGCAGCCCTTGGGTCGCTTCAGATTGCAGAGCACCTCGGCAGCTGCGACTCGCACCCGTATTTCGAGATCCTTCAGCAGCGGTTCGGCAAGCGGGATGACCGAGTGATCGTTGGATTTCGCAAACCCTTTGAGTACGACTTCCTTCACCAACACCGCCTGATCGTCCAAGGCCTGTCGGAATTTCGGCGAACGTCTTCCGGCGTCCAGCTTGGCCAGTCCTTCGGCTGCCAAGGCTCTGACAAGGCCTGAACCGTCACTGAGGCCGTCTTCGAAGAATGGAATCGCGTCGGGACTCTGCCATTCTTTCAAGGCCGTATAGGCTGCCCCGCGCATCTGCTCTCGCATATCTTTCGTCAGGACAAGGATGAATCCAAGTGACAGCTCACGAAGGATCGACTGATCCTCCTGTTTCAGCGCCTGCACGAGATTGTCATATTCCGTCAGCGCATCTTTCGGGTTGCCAAGCCCCAGTAATGTGCGAACCTTGAGGCGACGAACTTCCGGTACGCCGGACGTCTCCTTGTCCAGTTTGGCCACCTCCTCAAGGGCCTTTTGGTATTCCTTATTATCGTAAAGCGTTTGAATCTTCTGAAGGTTGGATTCCGTCCCGCCAAATACCGGCTCAAGCATAGGAGGGAAAACCCAGGCCAGGGCAAACAACGCCACTGCAACGTGTCGTATGGATAGGACGATCATTTCTCTATTCTCCACGCCGCTGGCTGGTCTCGCTTCGGCGCTTTGTGTATCCCCGCGGCTTCTCGAAATACACACTGGGCTGGGGCGACATTCGGATTCGCTCATACTCGAGCGACCAATCACGGTCCTGGCTGACCAGCTTGAGCATAATCCCAGTCTCCGCATCGACCCATTGGTAGAACCGCTCGAGTTGCCCGTGGCGATCCGTTTGAACATCAAACAACCGCGCGGCACGACCCGCCGCTGTCGCGTCGCCGACGGCTGTTCTGCCTGTTTCTCCGACCAACTCTGGGCGTATCGGCAGGGTATCGTCCGTGATCGGCAGGACCAGCAATTGTTTCTGTTTGGGAAGGACATACCAGATCTCCGCCAAGTCCGGTCTGACGATTTCGATCGCCGCAAACCCCAGTTCTGTTCGAGTGGCATATCGGTACTCCAGCCTGATGCGCGCACCTTTGACATACACTTGGGCTAGAGATTTTTTGCCGTTGACTCGTTTGATGAGCGTGCCGGAAAATTCAGGCTCAAAGGGAAAAGTGTCGCTGCCTGCTACGATCGAGATCGGCACACACGGTGCCATCACACCGACGCACACAAGGAGTATCGCACTCAGGATCCTCCTCGCCACGCGCTGATGCATCGGGCATTACCGCTGACGTTCAAGCAACGGCTGGATATCGACGGAATATCCTAAAGACTCGGGGCCGTATCGAGGATTGTCCGTGATCTTATAGGCGGTTCGATTTCCCTTGGGAGCGGGCAGCGAAAGTTGCTCACGAAGCTTACCGTCCGGATGCACCACGACCGTTCTTGTCGTTCCAGGCCCTGTCTGTGGGTGCCAGACCACCAACTGATACGTGCCGGGGGGAATGCCATCGATGGAAAAGTTCCCTCCGGCATCGGTCAGGGCATAATAGGGATTGTTCACGGCCATGGCCCAACTCTCCATGTAGGCATGGAAGCCACATTGCATGTAGAACGTACGTCGTCCCTTGTTCAAATAAATCGGCCCGACCAACGATGCACCCGGCGCATGGTTGTGCGTCGCATGGATATCTCCGCGCCGATGCTGATGATTCATGACTAATGGGGTATTGAATAAGACCCGCGCGCCCGCTTCCGGGGATGTCTCATAACCCTGAATGTCGTGCATCACGGGATCCATATTGATGACTTCGACCGCATGTCCGTTACGGACGATGGTCATGAAGGGCTGAAACAGGCAATCGCGGGCTTCGATCAACGGAACGGAAACCTCAAACGGTTTTCCAGCCTCGACCCCTTCCAGGAGCACAATGGCATTCTTCAATCCTCCCTGATGGCCGACGACGAAGTCACGGAGTAAGCGCCACCCGCGACCATTGGAGATACGCCCGCAATAGGCGGGATCTGGAAAGGTTATCAGATTGAACCCCTTCGGTTCCGGCACCGGTCCATCGAGAGTCACCCTCCCTTCGATGGTTCCACCATGTCGTACGTCTATCACCTCATAGGCGTTTACCGCCATTGGTGATGAGAGGGTCACTGCCAAGACAAGGGCTGCGCTGAAGCTGAACAGGTAAACGACTCTCTTCATGGTGCAATGTTCCTATTCAGACGAACAGATTATGGCGTTTGCACTTTAAGCGTCGGACGAATCTCCACAGGTTTCCCAAGAGCCTCCAACCCGTAATTCGGGTTCTCTACGATTTCGTTGACGCTTCGGCGCCCTTTTGGGCATTCGAACTGTAAA